>NZ_JBFUMD010000029.1:0-15268 GCF_054049555.1 Nocardioides sp. P5_C9_2 | reverse complement strand
GGTACGGACCGACCGTGGTGATGACGACGCGGGCACGCGTCGCGACGTCGGCGAGGCTGGTCGGGTCGGTCGCGTCCGCGTGCAGCAGCTCGAGCTCCCCGAGCTCGGGTGCGAGGGTGACCAGGTGGGCCCGGAGCTCCTCGAGCTTGTCGCGGTTGCGCCCGGCGAGCGCCCAGCGCAGGTCGCCGGGAGCGTGCCTCGCGAGGTACTCGGCGGTCAGGCGGCCGGTGAAGCCGGTCGCGCCGAAGAGCACGATGTCGAAGTCACGGCCGCCGGTGCGCGCATCAGTCATGCCGCCATCCAAACAGGTCCCGGAACCCCGGCGTCCGGGGCGGCGTCTGACGGACATGACGAAGTGGATCTCGGTCGTGCTCGGGTTGGTGACCCTGGTCGCCGGCACCGTCCTGGCGACCCTGGCGGTGGCGGGCACCGGGCGCCCCGGGACCRACCTCACCCCCCGCCCCACCTCCGACCTCCGCCTCGCGGCCGCGAGCCTGCGACCGGCCACGTCGTGCGAGGACCTGCTCGCGCAGTACGTCGCGCGCGGTGTCGCCCAGGTCGGCCCCTACGGCTGGGACTCGGGCCCGATCGTCATGTTCGACGCGATGGGCAGCGCCCGCTCCGAGAGCGCGGCCGGTGCACCGGCGACCCTCCCCACGACCACAGGTGCGAGCAGCACCGAGTCCGGCACCAACGTCCAGGAGGCCGGTGTCGACGAGCCCGACGTGGTCAAGGTCGCCGGCGAGCTCCTGCTCCGCATCCGAGGTGAGGTGCTCACGATCCACGACGTCGCCGGCACCGAGCCACGCCTGCTCTCCTCGCTCACCCTCACCGGCCTGCGCGACGGCGAGCTCCTGGTGTCCGGGGACCGCGTCGTCGCCCTCGGCGGCGCGTACGACGGCGGCGCGTACGACGGCGGCGCGTACGACGGCGGCCCGCACGACGGCGGCCCCTACGACGCGCAGCCGAGCACTCGCGTCATGGTGCTGGACATCAGCGACCCCGGCGCCCCTCAGGTGCTCGACACCCTCGACTACGACGCGGAGCTCTCGGCCGCGCGCCTGCACGTCGGCGCCGGCGACGGCGTCGTACGCCTCGTCCTGCGCAGCTACCGGCCGGCGCTCGACTTCGTGCAGCCCGAGCCGGGCCAGGACCAGCGCGGGGCCCTCGACCACAACCGCCAGGTCGTGCGGGACTCCACGCTCGCGGACTGGTTGCCCACAGCCGGTGGCGAGTCGGTCGTCGACTGCGCGGACGTCGCCGTCCCGACCGACGACGACGCGGCACTCGGCACCACGACGGTGGTCGGCCTCCGGCCCACCGACCCGGACCCGCTCACCGCACCGGTCGCCACGGCCGTGGCCAGCGACGTCGCCACGTCGTACTTCTCGCAGGACCGCTTCTACCTGGCGACCGGGGGGACGGGCGGCTGGTGGGGCGCGATGATCGACTGCATCGACCGTTGCGCCCCCGTCCCCAGTGGCGGCGGCTTCGGCGACGGCACCACCGACCTGTACGCCTTCGCCCTCGACGGCGCGGCCACGACCTTCGTCGCCGGCGGTGAGGTGGACGGGACGGTCCACGACCGCTGGGCCATGGACTTCGCCGACGGCACGCTGCGGGTGGCGGTGGGCACGTCCTCGCCGAACGGCACCTCCGGCGCGCGTCCCTCCAGCTCCGTCATCACGCTGCGCGAGGACGGCAGCCGGCTCACCGAGACGGGCCGGGTGGACGGCCTCGGGGTCGGCGAGGACATCAAGTCCGTCCGCTGGTTCGACGACCTCGCGATCGTGGTGACCTTCCGCCAGGTCGACCCGTTGTACGCCGTGGACCTCACCGAGGCTGCCGCGCCGCGACTCATGGGCGAGCTCAAGGTCCCCGGCTACAGCGAGTACCTGCACCCGCTCGGCGGTCGGCGACTGCTCGGCATCGGCCAGGACGCCTCGGCCGACGGGATGGTCCGCGGTGCGCAGGCCGCCCTCTTCGACGTCACCGACCTGACCGCTCCCGAGCKCCTCGACGCGGTCACCTACCCGTCCTTCACGGTGGCTGGCGCCGGCGCGGACCCGCGGCAGTTCACCTGGCTCCCGGACCAGCGGATCGCCCTCACCGTCATCTCCCGGGGATGGTCGGGCGGGCCCGCCTGGGTGTCGGTGCTGCGCCTCGGCGCGGACCGGATCCGCAACGAGATGATCGAGGTGCCGGCGCGATCATTGTCCGGGGACGAGTCCGGAGCCGGCGACGGCCTTGCCGACGCGCGCCTCGTCCCGCTCGCCGACGGCCGGGTCCTGCTGGTGGCCGGCGACGGGATCTCGTTCCTCGGCCTGTGACCCCCTCCTCAACCCGGGGGGAGCCGCCTACTCTGGACGGCATGTGCCGCAACATCCGCCCCCTCAACAACTTCGAGCCGCCCGCCACGCGCGACGAGGTCACGGCCGCCGCCCTGCAGTACGTCCGCAAGGTGGCCGGCACCACCAAGCCGTCGCAGGCCAACGAGGCGGCCTTCCACGCCGCGGTGCGCGAGATCGCCCACATCACCCAGCACCTGCTGGACGACCTGGTGACGACGGCRCCGCCCAAGGACCGCGAGGTCGAGGCCACCAAGGCGCGAGCGCGGGCCCAGGCGCGCTACGCGTGAGCCTGCGCACCGACCTCCCGGTCGAATCCAACCCCGTCGAATCCAATCCCCTCGGATCCAGCCACCTCGAATCCAGTACCGGCGCAGCCGCCCTCGAGGAGGTGCTCGACTTCCTCGCCGAGCGCCCGCTGGTGGCGCTGACCGGCGCCGGGATGTCCACGGACTCCGGGATCCCCGACTACCGCGGGCCCGGCGCGCCGGTGCGGATGCCGATGACCTACCAGGAGTTCGTCGCCGGACCGAGCCCCCAGCAGCGCTACTGGGCGCGCAGCCACCTCGGGTGGGCCCGGATGGGGCACGCCGAGCCCAACGCCGGGCACCGGGCGATGGCCCGCCTCGACCCCGGGCTGCTCATCACCCAGAACGTCGACGGCCTCCACGAGGCGGCCGGCTCGCGCCACGTCGTGGCCCTGCACGGGCGGGTGTCCGAGGTGGTGTGCCTCGGTTGTCGCGAGGTCACCCCACGTACGGCGCTGCAGGAGAGGCTGGCCGAGCTCAACGCCGGCTGGCTGGCCGAGCACGCCGCGGCGGCCATGCGACCCGACGGCGACGTGGAGCTCGAGGAGACCGGGGGCTTCGTGGTGCCCGGCTGCGACGACTGCGGCGGCCCGCTCAAGCCGCACGTGGTCTTCTTCGGCGAGAACGTCCCCGCCGACCGCGTCGCCCGGTGCTACGCCGCCGTGGACGCCCTCGGCCCGGAGGGGGCGGTGCTCGTGGCCGGCTCGTCGCTGACCGTGATGAGCGGGCTCCGCTTCGTCAAGCGCGCCGCCCGCGCGGGCACGTCCGTCGTGATCGTCAACCGGGGCACGACCCGCGGCGACGAGCACGCGACGTACACGCTCGGCCTCGGGTGCAGCGAGTTCCTCACCGCCCTGGCCGACCGCCGGGGCTGACCCGGCCGGACGTCAGGGGCGGCGGGCGCCAGGACGCCTCAGAGGCGGCGGACGAAGATGTGGTCGGCCGCCTCGAGCACGACCTCGGCGGTCTCGCCGCCGGAGCCGACCAGGATGCCCTCGGCGGTGGCCACGACGACGACGGTCTTGTCGGGCACGGCGCCCACGCGGCGCAGGGTGCTCATCAGCTCCTCGTCCTTCTGCATCTCCTCCGAGATCCGGCGCACCAGCACGCGCGCATCCTCCGGGCCGGCGACCGCGGACAGCGGCTCGACGCCCTCCATGAAGCCCTCCCCCAGCGCGCTCTCCCCGAGCTCGTCGAGGCCCGGGATCGGGTTGCCGTACGGCGACTCGGTGGGGTGGTCGAGCAGCTCGACGAGGCGACGCTCGACGGTCTCGGACATCACGTGCTCCCAGCGGCAGGCCTCGGCGTGCACGAGCTCCCAGTCGAGGCCGATGACGTCGGTCAGCAGGCGCTCGGCGAGGCGGTGCTTGCGCATCACCCGGGTCGCGAGGCGCAGGCCCTCCTCGGTCAGCTGCAGGTGGCGGTCACCCTCCACGGTGAGCAGGCCGTCGCGCTCCATCCGGGCGACCGTCTGGGAGACCGTCGGCCCGCTCTGGTGGAGCCGCTCGGCGATCCGGGCGCGCAGCGGGACGATGCCCTCCTCCACGAGCTCGAAGATCGTGCGGAGGTACATCTCGGTGGTGTCGATCAGGTCGCTCACGCCGTCATTGTGTCCCATGGCCGGGCCCGGCCCCGAGATGGCACAGTGAGCACGGTGACCGAGCTGATCGTCCCCCGGCGCTTCTGCGGACCGCCCGACTCCGGCAACGGCGGCTGGACTGCCGGCGCCCTCGCCACCACCCTGGCGTGCGAGCCCGGCGACCACGTCGACCGGTGGCCGCCGATCGAGGTGTCGCTGCGGCAGCCGCCGCCGCTGGACGCCCCGATGAGCGTCACGGCCGGGGACGACGACACGTCGACCGCGAGCTTCGGCGGCGCGGTGATCGCCACCGCCCGGTGCGCCCCCGAGTCCACCCTGACCACGGTCGAGGGCGTCGAGCCCGACGTGGCGCGCGCGGCGGGGTCGGCGTACCCGGGGCACGCGTTCCACCCGTTCCCGACGTGCTTCGCCTGCGGCACCGGCCGCGAGGAGGGCGACGGGCTGCGGATCTTCCCCGGGGCCGTCCCCGCCGGGCACGAGGACCAGCGGGTCGCCACGACGTGGACGCCGCACCCCAGCGTCGGGGAGGACTTCCACACCTACGCCGACGCGGCTCCCCGGGCCTCGGTGGCCGCCACGTGGGCCGCGCTCGACTGCATCGGCGGCTGGGCGGGCGACCTGACCGAGCGGCTGATGGTGCTGGGGCGGATGACCGCCCGCATCGACACGTTGCCGGTCATCGGCGAGGAGCACGTGGTCGTCGGGGCCAAGCGCGGACAGGAGGGTCGCAAGACCTTCACCGCGTCCACGCTGCACGATGCCGACGGCCGGGTGGTGGCGACGGCGGAGCACATCTGGATCGCCGTGGACCCCGCACTCTTCGGCGGGCGACGGCCCTCGGATTGACCCCACCCCCGGCGGCTCGCCAGAATAGGTCGTATGGCTGATTTTAACGATCCAATCCAGGACGGCCCCCTGTGGTGGCGCGACGCCRTCGTCTACCAGGTCTACGTGCGCAGCTTCGCCGACAGTGACGGCGACGGCATCGGCGACCTGCCGGGCATCACCTCGCGCCTGCCCTACCTCCGGGACCTCGGCGTGGACGCCCTGTGGATCACGCCGTTCTACACCTCGCCCCAGCACGACCACGGGT
Organism: Nocardioides sp. P5_C9_2; assembly: GCF_054049555.1. Lineage (NCBI taxonomy): Bacteria > Bacillati > Actinomycetota > Actinomycetes > Propionibacteriales > Nocardioidaceae > Nocardioides > Nocardioides sp. P5_C9_2. The sequence continues at coordinate 9,919 of NZ_JBFUMD010000029.1, read as the reverse complement.
ACGACGTCGCCGACTACACCGACGTCGACCCGCTGTTCGGCTCGCTCGCCGACGCCGACACCCTGGTCGCCCGGGCCCACGAGCTCGACCTGCGCGTGATCGTCGACCTGGTGCCCAACCACACCTCCGACGAGCACGCGTGGTTCCGCGCGGCACTGGCCGCGGCTCCCGGCAGCCCGGAGCGGGCGCGCTACCTGTTCCGCGAGGGCTCCGGCCCCGACGGCAGCCTGCCGCCCAACAACTGGGAGTCCGTCTTCGGCGGTCCGGCCTGGACGCGCGTCGCGGACGGTCAGTGGTACCTCCACCTCTTCGACTCCACCCAGCCCGACCTCGACTGGCGCAACCCCGAGATCGGCGACATGTTCGAGGGGGTCCTCCGCTTCTGGCTCGACAAGGGCGTCGACGGCTTCCGCGTCGACGTCGCCCACGGTCTCTACAAGGAGGAATCGCTGCGGGACCAGGTCGTCGCGCAGGGCGAGCGGCCCACCTCCGGTGCGGTCAACTCCGACTCCTCGATGGTCTCCCGCGAGCTCAAGGACGAGCCGATGTGGGACCAGCCCGAGGTGCACGACGTCTACCGCCGGTGGCACGACATCCTCGACAGCGTCGGCGCGGACCGGATGGCCGTGGCCGAGGCCTGGACGCAGACCCCCGAGTCGATGGCCGCCTTCGTGCGTCCCGACGAGCTCGACCAGGCCTTCAACTTCGCGTGGCTGCTCGCCGACTGGTCCGCGGAGTCCTTCCGCGAGGTCGTCGTCGACACCCTCGCGGCCGTCGCCCCCGTCGGCGCCTCGCCGACCTGGGTGCTGAGCAACCACGACGTCGTACGCCACGTCACCCGCTACGGCGGCGGGGAGCAGGGCCTGACCCGGGCCCGCGCGGCCACCCTGGCGATGCTCGCGCTGCCCGGCTCCTCCTACCTCTACCAGGGCGAGGAGCTCGGCCTCGAGCAGGTCGACGTCGCTCCCGAGGACCGGCAGGACCCGTCGTGGTTCCGCACCGGCGAGGTCGGCCGCGACGGCTGCCGGGTGCCGATCCCGTGGGGTGGCGACTCGGCCCCCTTCGGCTTCGGCCCGGGCGACGCCCAGCCGTGGATCCCGCAGCCTGCCGAGTTCAAGGGCCTCACCGTCGAGGCGCAGACCGGCGTCGGAGGCTCGACGCTCGAGTTCTACCGCGCGGCCCTGGCGGCCCGGCGGGCCCACGCCCTGCCGGCTGGTGACGAGGTCACCTTCATCGAGGCGAGCGGCGACGTGCTGGAGCTGCACCGCGGCGGCCTGCGCGTCCTGCTCAACTGCGGCAGCGCCGACGTCCCCCTCCCCGAGGGCCGGGTGCTGGCCAGCAGCGGTCCCGTCACCGACGTGCTGCCGGGCGACACCTGCGTGTGGCTGGGCTGAGTCCCCTCCACCCCCCACGACGAACGGCCCGCCCCTGCGAGGGGGCGGGCCGTTCTTCGTCCGCGGATCAGGGTTGGCCGAGCGTCTCGTTGTAGCGGGCGAAACGGCGGACCAGCTCCTCGAGGTCCTCCGAGCTCCACTCCGCCAACCGGGCGTCGAGCTCGACGATCCGGCGCCGGCTGACGGCGTCGACCCGCTCCTTGGCCTCAGTGGTGGCCGTGAGGATGGTGGCCCGCCCGTCGGCCGGGTCCGGAGTGCGCTCGACCAGGCCCAGCTCGACGAGGTGCTGCACCTGTCGGGACACCGCGCCCTTGTCCAGGTCGAACTTCTCCGCGATGTCGGCCGAGCGGCGCGGTCCGGCCTCGATCAGGTGGGCCAGCACGACGTACGACGAGGGCTGCAGGGACGGGTGGACGAGCGCGGCGCGCTCGGTGAGCGCGCGCCGTACCCGTCGCATCAGGATCCCGACCTCCTGCTCGAGGGCGTGCAGGGTGCGGATGCGGTCGGTCATCGATCGAGCGCCGCGACAGCCTCGGGGGCGACTGCGACCTCGGCATCCAGGGTGGTGCGCAGCGGCACCTCCTTGATGAGCAGCACCGCCACCAGCGCACCGATCGCGAAGGGCAGGGCCACCAGGAAGATGTGGCCGGTCGCGTCGCCGTAGGCGCTCTCGACGATGAGGCGGATCGGCTCGGGCAGCGTCGACAGGTCGGGAACGCCTCCCTCCGAGTTGCCGAACCGCTGAGCCAGCTCGGGGTTGGCCCGCAGGATCGGCGCGATCCCGGCCGCCACCGCGTCGGCTACCTGGTGCGCCAGCACCGCACCGAGCACCGCGATCCCCGCGGAGCCACCCAGCGAGCGGAAGAACGCCACCACCGAGGAGGCGGCACCCATGTCGGCCAGCGCGGTGGTGTTCTGCACGGCCAGGACCAGGTTCTGCATGGTGGCGCCCAGGCCCAGGCCCAGGACGGCCATGAAGAGACCCGTGTGGGTCAGCGGGGTGTCGGCATCGATGGTGGAGAGCAGGCCGATGCCGGCGATGACCAGGACCATCCCGCCGACCAGCCAGCGCTTCCACACGCCGGTCCGGGTGATGGTGCGGCCGCTCAGGATGCTGGAGACCAGCAGCCCGCCGACCATGCAGACCGACATCAGGCCGGCCTCGGTCGGGCTCATGTCCTTGGCGCGCTGGAAGTAGAGGCTCAGGTAGACGGTGGACCCGAACATGGCGACCCCGATCAGCACCGAGGCGATGGTGGCCAGTGTCAGGGTGCGGTCCTTGAACAGCCGCAGCGGGACCACCGGGTCCGTGGCGACCCTGGCCTCGACATAGATGGCCGCGGCGACGACGAGCAGCGAGCCGGCGAGCAGGAGGCTGCTGGTGGTGGAGATCCAGTCGAACTGCTGACCGCCCAGGGAGACCCACACGAGCAGCAGGGAGACACCGCCGACGAGCAGGATCGCCCCGAGGTAGTCGATGGACACCTCACGCTTGACGACGGGCAGGCGCAGCGTCTTCTGCAGCACCACGAAGGCAAGGAGGGCCACCGGCAGGCCGGCGAAGAAGCACCACTCCCAGCCGACGGTGTCGACCAGCACACCGCCGACGAGCGGACCGCTGACCGTCGCGACAGCGAAGACGGCGCCGATGTAGCCGGAGTAGCGACCGCGCTCACGCGGGGGGACCAATGAGGCGATGACGACCTGCACCAGGGCGGTGAGGCCGCCGACGCCGAGGCCCTGGACGACGCGAGCGCCGATGAGGACCTCCATCGAGGGCGCGAAGCCGGCGATGAGCGAGCCGATCGAGAAGATCACCAGGGCCGACTGGACCAGCACCTTCTTGTCGAACAGGTCGGCCAGCTTGCCCCAGATCGGGGTGGTCGCGGTCATCGCGAGCATGGTGGCGACGACGATCCAGGTGTAGCCCGTCTGGCTGCCGTGGAGGTCACTGACGATCGTGGGCAGCGCGTTGGAGACGATGGTGCTGGACAGCATCGCGACGAACATCGCGAGCAGGAGGCCACTGAGCGCCTCCAGCACCTCACGATGCGTCATCTGGCCGGACCGCTCCACCGGCGCGGGCGCGGTGGCTGACTCGGGGTGGGACACGGGAGCTCGATTCATGAAGACTAGAAGGTTGCCAGAGGCAACTATATTCCGCTTCTGCCCTCCTGCCTCATCGCGAGCGCGGTGATGCGGGCCACACCCTCACCCGTACGACGGACGGCGGTTGCCGCCTCCTTGCCACCCGGCCCCGGACGTGCAGCGACCCGCAGGCCTGCTGCCCCTCGTGGTGTCTCCACCGGGAGGGGCCCCGGGGGATGACGTCCGGGGGCCTGCGGGTCGGGTGGCTGCAGTGGATTCGCCGGCAGCTCGTCGGCGACTAGGGCTGGTGCTGCCTAGCGGGCAGCCACCTCACTCATCCGAAAAGACTTCATTCTTCGGACCACCTCCTTTCCGTGTGACACCACCGTAGGTCGCGAACGACCGCGGGCCAAGAGGTTTTCTCGGCCTGGCTCAGGCGGCCTCGAACTGCGAGCGGTAGAGCGCGGCGTACGCCCCGTCGCGGGAGAGCAGCTCGTCGTGGCTCCCCTGCTCGACGATGTCGCCGTCGCGCATCACCAGGATCAGGTCCGCATCGCGGATGGTGGAGAGCCGGTGGGCGATCACGAACGACGTCCGGTCGCTGCGCAGCGCGGCCATCGCGTGCTGGAGCAGCAGCTCGGTGCGGGTGTCGACCGACGAGGTCGCCTCGTCGAGGATCAGCAGGTCCGGTGCTGCGAGGAAGGCCCGCGCGATCGTCACCAGCTGCCGCTCCCCCGCGGACAGGTTGGAGCCGTCCTCGTCGATGAGCGTGTCGTAGCCGTCGGGCAGCGAGTGCACGAAGCGGTCCACGAACGTCGCCTCGGCGGCCTGGTGGATCTCCGCCTCGGTCGCGTCGGGTCGGCCGTAGGCGATGTTGTCCCGGATGGTCCCGGCGAACAGCCAGGTGTCCTGGAGGACCATCCCGATCTGGCCGCGCAAGGCGCTGCGCGGCATCGAGGTGATGTCGACGCCGTCGAGGGTGATCCGGCCGCCCGAGACCTCGTAGAAGCGCTCGACCAGGTTGACCAGGGTGGTCTTGCCGGCGCCGGTCGGGCCGACGATGGCGACCGTCTGGCCCGGCCGGGCGACGAGGGAGAGCCCCTGGAGGAGCGGCCGCTCGGGGTCGTAGGAGAAGGAGACGTCCTCGAAGCGCACCTCGCCGTGCCGCTCGGTGGCCGGGGCGCCGTCCCGGTCGGGCTCCTGCTCCTCGGCGTCGAGCAGCTCGAAGACGCGCTCGGCGGACGCCACGCCCGACTGCAGCAGGTTGACCATCGAGGCGACCTGGGTGAGGGGCTGGGTGAACTGGCGGGAGTACTGGATGAAGGCCTGCACGTCGCCCAGCGACATGGTGCCGCTGGCGACCCGGAGTCCACCGAGGACCGCGATGACCACGTAGTTGAGGTTGCCGACGAACATCATGATCGGCATGATCAGGCCGCTCACGAACTGGGCCCCGAACGACGCCTTCAACAGCTCGTCGTTCTCCTCGGCGAACACCCGCTCGGCCTCACCCTGGCGGCCGAACACCTTGACCAGCGCGTGCCCGGAGAAGGTCTCCTCGATGTGGCCGTTGAGCGTCCCGGTCCGCCGCCACTGCTGGACGAACAACCCCTGCGAGCGCTTCATCACCGCCCCGGCCACCACCATCGAGACCGGCACCGACACCAGGGCCACCATGGCGAGCACGGGCGAGATCCAGAACATCATCCCGAGCACCGCGACCACGGTCAGGACCGAGGTGAGCAGCTGGCTGAGCGTCTGCTGGAGGGTCGTGCTGACGTTGTCGATGTCGTTGGAGACCCGGCTCAGCAGCTCGCCGCGCGGCTGCCGGTCGATGTAGGCCAGCGGGAGGCGGTGCACCTTGTCCTCCACGTCGGAGCGCATCCGGCGCACCGTGCCCTGGACCACGTCGTTGAGGATCCACCCGGCAAGCCAGCCGAGCGCGGCGGCCCCGATGTAGATCGCCAGCACGAGCAGGAGCACGTGCCCCACGGCCGTGAAGTCGACACCCTGGCCGGGGACGACGTCCATGCCGCTGACCATGTCGGCGACCTGGTCGTCGCCACGCTCCCGGAGCAGCGCGACGGCCTGGTCCTTGGTCAACCCGTCGGGCAGCTGGCCGCCGATCAACCCGGAGAAGATCAGGTCCGTGGCCCGACCCAGCACCCGGGGACCGAACGCGGTGGCCAGCACGCTGACGACGGTGAGGGCGATGACGGCCAGCGTCTTGGCACGGTACGGCGCCATCCGGGCGACCATCCGTCGGGCCGACGGACCGAACGCGCTCGCCTTCTGCCCGACCATGCCCCCGCCCATCGGGCCGCGGCCCGGGCCGCCGGGACCGGCCTCGATGCGCTCGGTCTGCTTGAGCGTGGCGGGCGCCTGCTTCGTGGTGTCGCTCATGCGACCTCTCCCACCGTGAGCTGGGACTGGACGATCTCGAGGTAGGTGCCACACGTCGCGAGGAGCTCGTCGTGGGTGCCTCGCCCCACGACCTCGCCGTCCTCCAGGACGAGGATGACGTCCGCGTCGCGGATCGTGGAGACCCGCTGGGCGACGATGACGACCGTGCTCTCACGCGTGACCGGCACCAGCGCGGCCCGCAGCCGCGCGTCGGTGGTCAGGTCCAGGGCGGAGAAGGAGTCGTCGAACAGGTAGATCTCGGGCCGGCGGATCACCGCCCGGGCGATCGCCAGCCGTTGTCGCTGCCCCCCGGAGAAGTTGCTCCCGCCCTGCGACACGGTCGACTCGAGCCCGTCCGGCATCGCGACCACGAAGTCGCGTGCCTGGGCGATCTCGAGCGCGTGCCACATCTCCTCCTCGGTCGCGTCGGCCTTGCCGTAGCGCAGGTTGTCGGCGATGGTGCCGGAGAAGAGGAAGGCCTTCTGCGGGACCAGGCCCAACCTCGCCCAGAGCACCTCGGGGGCCAGGTCGCGGACGTCGACCCCGTCGACGTACACCGTCCCGGAGGTGACGTCGAAGAGGCGTGGCACCAGGTTGACGAGGGTGGACTTGCCGGCACCCGTCGATCCGACGATGGCGATCGTCTGCCCGGGTCGGGCCCGCAGGTCGACGCCCCGGAGCACGGGCTCCTCGGCACCGGGGTAGGCGAAGGTGACGCCGTCGAGGACGAGGGTGCCGCGCTCGGTCACCTCGGTGACCGGGTGGGCGGGACTGACCACGCTGCTCTCGGTGTCGAGCACCTCGACGATCCGGTCGGCGCACACGGCGGCCCGCGGGATCATCATCATCATGAAGGTCCCCATCATCACGCTCATGATGATCTGCATGAGGTAGGTGAGGTACGCCGTCAGCGCCCCCACCTCCATGGCCCCCGACTCGACCCGGTGCCCGCCGAACCACAGCACCGCGACGGAGGCGACGTTGGCGACCAGCATGACGACCGGGAACAGCCCGGCCTGCCAGCGGCCGGCCCGTACGGCGACCACGGTGAGCTGGTCGTTGGCCTCGGCGAAGCGGCGGGCCTCGTGCTCCTCGCGGACGAACGCCCGCACCACCCGGACGCCGGTCACCTGCTCGCGCAGCACGCGGTTGACCTCGTCGATACGCACCTGCATCAACCGGAAGCTGGGCACCATCTGGCGCACGATCAGCCCGACCGAGACCGCCAGGACCGGGACCACGACCACGATGAGCCACGAGAGCCCGACATCCTCGCGCATGGCCATCACGACGGCGCCGACCATCATGATCGGCGCGGAGACGAACATCGTGAACCCCATCAGGACCAGCATCTGCACCTGCTGGACGTCGTTGGTCTCGCGGGTGATGAGCGAGGGGGCGCCGAAGTGCTGCACCTCGCGGGCCGAGAAGGTGCCGACCCGGGAGAAGATCGCGGCGCGTAGGTCGCGCCCGAAGGACATCGCGGTGCGCGCGGCGAACCACACGGCCGCGATCGAGCACAGGGCCTGGGCGATCGAGACGGCGAGCATCACCGCCCCCCGCTGGACGATGTAGCCCGTGTCGCCGAGCACGACCCCGTTGTCGATGATCTGGGCGTTGAGGCTGGGCAGGTAGAGCATCGCCAGGGTGCCCACGAACTGGAGCGCGACGATCGCGGCGATGGGGCGCTTGTACGGCGCGAGGTGCGTGCGGATGAGCCGGAGGAGCATCAGTCGACCTTTGCGAGCAGACCGTCGAGGACGGTGGTGACGATCTCGTCGGCGGACAGGATCCGGCCGTCGGAGAGGTGGGGATGGCTGCCGGAGAAGGTCAGCAGCCGGGTGACGTGCACGAGGTGCGCCACCGGGACGCGGAGCTCGTCGGCGTGCGGGGCGAGCAGGTCGGCCATGATCTGGGCGACCTCCTCGCGGGTGTGCTTCATGTGGGTGCGACCGGCCGGCGGCCCGATCATCCCGATGGCGGTCATCAGCGTGAAGATCCCCCGGAACCGGATCTGGAGCAGCGTGACCAGGTCGCAGACGAGGTCCCGCAGCGGCTGGTCGGGATCGACGCGGCGCAGGTCCTCGAGGAACGGCTCCATGTCGAAGGCGTGGTCCAGGGTCGCCTGGACGAGGTCGTCCTTGGACTCGAAGACGCGGAAGATCGTGCCCTCCGCCACCCCGGCCGCCTCGGCGATCTGACGGGTGGTCACCGCMCGGCCGTGCTCGTGGAGCAGGGGCAGGGTCACGTCGACGAGCGCACTGCGGCGGTCGTCGGCGGACATGGCGGTGGCGCGAGGAGTCACCGGGCCACCCTAGGTGAGTGAGCACTCACTCACAAGCGGATCCGGTCAGGGCGCCAGACGTTCGACGTGCCAGGAGCGGTCCGCGTCGCCGACGCCGCGGCGGTAGACGAGCCGGTCGTGCATGCGACTGGTCCGGCCCTGCCAGAACTCCACCACCTCGGGTCGCACCCGGTAGCCGCCCCAGTGGTCGGGCAGGTCGACCGCGCCCGGGAACCGCTCCTGCATCCGGGCGAAGGCCTCCGCCAGCACGGCCCGGCTCGCCACCACCGTCGACTGCTGCGACGCCCAGGCACCGAGCTGGGCGCCCCGCGGACGGGAGTGGAAGTACGCCGCCACCTCCTCACGCGGCAGCGGGGTCGCCGTGCCCTCGACCCGGACCTGGCGCTCGACCGGGTGCCAGGGGAAGAGCAGCGCACAGCGCGGGTTGGCGGCCAGCTCGTCGCCCTTGCGGGAGGCCTGGTTGGTGAAGAACACGAAGCCGTCCGCGTCCAGACCCTTGAGGAGCACCATCCGTGACGAGGGGGCCCCGTCCGGGGTGGCGGTGGCCACCACCATCGCGTTGGGCTCGTGGAGGCCGGCCGCGACCGCCTCCTGCAGCCACCGGGAGAACATGCCCACCGGGTCCGGCTCGAGGTCGGGGAGATCGAGCCCACCGCGGGAGTACTCCTCCCGGAGGGAGGCCAGATCGACGGGACGGTCGACGGCGGGGTCCATGACTCCCGACCCTAGCCCGCAGGCCGTCGGGCGCGCGGTGGCGACGTGGGGGTGGGCCAGGTGCACAATGAGTCGCCCGCCTCCGCGGGCCATCCCGCCAGGCACGACGGCCCCAGAGGAGCGCACACCCATGACGCAGGTGCACCACGGACTCGAGGGAGTCGTCGCGTTCGAGACCGAGATCGCCGAGCCCGACAAGGAGGGCTCCGCGCTGCGGTACCGCGGCGTGGACATCGAGGAGATCGTCGGCCGGGTCCCGTTCGAGAACATCTGGGGCCTGCTCATCGACGGCTCCTACACGCCCGGCCTGCCCGCCGCCGAGCCCTACAACCTGCCGGTCCACACCGGCGACGTCCGCGTCGACGTGCAGGCCGCGGTCGCGATGCTCGCGCCGGCCTTCGGCTTCGGCCAGACCTACGACATCAGCGACGAGCAGGCCCGCGAGGACCTCGCCCGTGTCGCCGTGATGGTCCTGTCGTACGCCGCACAGTCCGCGCGCGGACTGCACCTGCCGGTGGTCTCGCAGAAGGAGGTCGACCGGGGCGGCACCCTGGCCGAGAAGTTCCTGATCCGCTGGAAGGGCGAGGCCGACCCCAAGCACGTCAAGGCGATCGACGCCTACTGGTCCTCGGCCGCCGAGCACGGCATGAACGCCTCGACCTTCACCGCCCGGGTGATCACCTCGACCGGTGCCGACGTGGCCGCCGCCTTCTCCGGTGCGATCGGTGCGATGAGCGGGCCGTTGCACGGTGGTGCCCCCTCGCGCGTGCTGGGCATGATCGAGGAGGTCGAGCGCCGCGACGGCGACGCGGCGGCGTACGTCAAGGAGCTGCTCGACAACGGCGAGCGGCTGATGGGCTTCGGGCACCGGGTCTACCGCGCCGAGGACCCGCGCGCCCGGGTCCTGCGTCGCACCGCCAAGGAGCTCGACGCCCCGCGCTACGCGGTCGCCGAGGCGCTGGAGCAGGCGGCCCTCGCCGAGCTCCGCGAGCGGCGTCCCGACCGGGTGCTGGAT
>NZ_JBFUMD010000028.1:0-15713 GCF_054049555.1 Nocardioides sp. P5_C9_2 | reverse complement strand
GGTGTTGCAACACCCGCGAAGTGTCGACTCCCCCGCAGGAGCGGGGGACCAGCCGAGGGGGGCAGCCCCACCTCACCAGGCCTGGAGCGCCGCCGTACGCCGGGACGCCTCGGCGACCTCGGCCGCCTTGAGGGCCGACTCGTCGAGGTTGCCGTGCTCGGCCCACCACTGCTGGCCGGCCTCGGGGAGGGTGTGGATCGGGTCGTAGTACTCGTAGGTGCGCGAGAGCGCGTCGTCGGAGGTGGCCTCGATCGAGGTGCGGTAGTTCTTGGTCCAGTAGGAGATGCCGCGCTCGGTGTCGTAGTCGGCGAGCTGGTGCACCCAGCGCTTGCCGACGAACGGCACGTCACACACGATCCGCGGCGTCGCGAAGCCCGGGAGGTAGCCCATGATGTGGTGCTGCAGGTGCTGGGCGTCGGCGACCGAGACCCGCCAGTGCTCCGAGAACGGGATCATGTCGCACATGTAGAAGTAGTAGGGCATGATCCGGGCGCCGTCGAGCAGTCGGAAGCACAGGTCGAGAAGTGCGTGCGGGTCGGCGTTGACGCCGTTGAGCAGGACGCCCTGGTTGCGTACGTCGCGCAGGCCGGCGTCGAGCATGGCGGTCGTCGCCTGCGCCACGATCGGGGTGATCGAGTTCGCGTGGTTGGCGTGCGTGTGCATCGCCAGCGAGACGCCCCGGGAGCGGGCGAGGGTCGCGACACGGCCGACGCCCTCGACCACGTCGGGCTGCAGCCAGTGCTGGGGGAGGCCGATGAGGGCCTTGGTCGCGAGCCGGATGTCGCGGATGTTGTCGATCTCCAGCAGCCGGGTGAGGAAGTCCTCGAGTCGTGGCCACGGCATGTTGGCGACGTCACCGCCGGAGACGACCACGTCGCGCACCTGGGGCGTCCGACGCAGGTACTCGAACATCGAGTCGAGCCGGTCGACCGGCTTGGCCGTGAACTTGAGCTTCTCGACGACCGGGGTCGAGTTGCCGACCAGGTCCATGCGGGTGCAGTGGCCGCAGTACTGCGGGCAGGTCGGCAGCAGCTCGGCGAGCACCTTGGTGGGGTAGCGGTGGGTAAGACCCTCGGCCACCCACATGTCGTGCTCGTGCAGCGAGTCGCGCGTGGCGTGCGGGTGCGAGGACCAGTCGGTGCGCCGGTCGCTGAACACCGGGATCATGTAGTGCCGGACCGGGTCGGCGTAGAACGCCTCGGTCATCGAGCCGGCGCCACCGGGGGAGAAGGTCGGCACCATCGTGTTCATCATCTGCGGCGGGACCAGCATCGACATGGTGGCCCGCTCGGCCTGGTCGCGCTCGAGGTCGGCGTAGAAGCGCTCGTCGAGCAGGTCACCCATGAGCTCGCGCAGCTGCTTGAGGTTCTTCACGCAGTGCGCGCGCTGCCACTGGACCGACGCCCAGTCCTCGGCGGTGACGGAGGCCCAGCCGGGGAAGCGGGTCCAGTCCGGCTCGACGAGCTCGACGCGCTCGTACGGGTACGGCTGGCCGGTGGCGAGGCCGATCGCGGTCTCGATGCTCATGTCTGGTGCTCCTGATGTGCGGATGGGGCCGGGCTGGCAGGGGCGGCGCGTCGGTTGTGTGACGCGCGACTCCTCTGTCAGAGTAGGCGGAGATCCTCCGGTGAGTCCAATGACGCGCCGCAATATTTCCCGTCTCACGCACCAAGCAGCGAAGGAACAACCGGTCATGTCGACCTCATCGATCAGCACGGCCACCAGCGATCCCACGGGTCTGCACCGGGTCCTCGACGAGGGGACCGTGCTRCCCCAGGCGGCGCAGCGCCTCGACACCCGGCGCGAGCTGTGGTCCGACGAGGTGCGGATCCGGGTCGAGCGGCTCAACCTCGATGCCGCCTCCTTCCGTCAGCTGGAGCGCAGCCACGGCGACGGGGACGGCGTACGCCGCGCGGTCCTGGACATCGTCGCCACCCGCGGCAAGATGCAGAACCCCGAGACCGGGTCCGGCGGCATGCTGGTCGGCACCGTGGAGGAGGTCGGCCCCGAGTCGCCCCTCGGCCTCGCCGTCGGCGACCGCGTCGCCACCCTGGTCAGCCTCACCCTCACCCCGCTGGTGATCGAGGACGACCTCGCCGCCTGGGACGGCACGAGCGAGCAGGTGCCGTGCGACGGCTACGCCGTCCTCTTCGGCCGCTCGATCGCCGCCGTCCTCCCCGACGACCTCAGCMCCGAGCTCAGCCTCAGCGTCATGGACGTCTGCGGCGCGCCCGCCCTCACCCGCCGTGTGGTCGAGGAGTACGCCGCCCGCGGACGCGGCGTGACCGTCGCCGTCGTCGGGGGAGCGGGCAAGTCCGGCTCGCTGAGCCTGGCGGCCGCCCGCGACGCCGGCGCCACCCGCACCATCGGCCTCGTGCCCCACGACGCGGAGGCCGACCTGCTGCGTGGCGCCGGGCTCGCGGACGTGGTGGCCGTCGCGGACGCCCGGGACCCGATCGCCCTGCGCGACGCCGTCGCCGCCGCCGGCGGGCCCGCGGACGTCACCGTGGTGTGCGTCGACGTCCCCGGCTGCGAGGGCGGCGCGATCCTGGCCACCGCCGAGGGGGGCACCGTGGTCTTCTTCTCCATGGCCACGTCCTTCAGCGCCGCGGCGCTCGGTGCGGAGGGCCTCGCCGCCGACGTGCGGATGATCGTGGGCAACGGCTACGTCCCCGGCCACGCGGCGTACGCCCTCGACCTGCTGCGCGCCCACGACGGCGTGCGCGGACTCTTCGAGCGGAGGCTCTGATGGGCAAGCTCACCCTCGACCCCGCGGACGTACGCCGCGCGCGCACCCTCGCGCGCCAGGTCGGGCGTCCGATCGTGAAGACCGCCCAGCAGCACACGACCGTGAGCGTCGAGCGCGCCACGCTGCGCCTGGCCGGTCTGGGCGGCGCCGACGGCGAGGGGACGCCGTGGGTCAACCGGCTCTCGGACGTGGTCCGTGCCGACGTCGGCCTCGAGCACGGCGTGGCCGTCCCCGTCTGGGACGCGCTCCTCCGCGGCGAGGCCGAGGACCTCACCACCCTCGCCCAGAAGGCCAGCGCGGGGTCGGTGACCTTCCGCCTCCCCGAGGGCCGCGACCTCACCCGTGCACGCACCGCTGCCCGCAAGGCCGTCGCTGTCGGCATCAGGCAGATCGACCGTCGCCGGGTCGAGCGCGAGCGGATGATCGCCAAGGTCGGCGATGCGCCCCGCAAACCGTGGATCTACCTCATCGTCGCGACCGGCGACATCTACGAGGACATCCCGCAGGCCCAGGCGGCCGCACGGGAGGGCGCCGACGTCATCGCGGTGATCCGCAGCACCGGCCAGTCGCTCCTCGACTTCGTGCCCGAGGGCGCGACCCGCGAGGGCTTCGCGGGCACCTACGCCACCCAGGAGAACTTCCGCCTGATGCGGGCGGCCCTCGACGAGACCAGCCGCGAGCTGGGCCGCTACGTGCGCCTCACCAACTACGCCTCGGGCCTGTGCATGCCCGAGATCGCGGCCCTCGCCGGCCTCGAGCGCCTCGACATGATGCTCAACGACTCGATGTACGGGATCCTCTTCCGCGACATCAACCCGATCCGCACGTTCGTCGACCAGCGCTTCAGCCGCCAGGTCCACGCCCGCGCGGGCATCATCATCAACACCGGCGAGGACAACTACCTCACCACCGCCGACGCCGTCGAGGCCGCGCACACGGTCACCACCAGCCAGCTGCTCAACGAGTACTTCGCCAAGGAGGCCGGCCTCGAGGACTGGCAGCTCGGCCTGGGCCACGCCTTCGAGATCGACCCGGCGGTGCCGGACTCGTTCCGCCTGGAGCTCGCCCACGCCATGCTCGCGCGCCAGCTGTTCCCCAAGGCGCCGCTGAAGTGGATGCCACCGACGCGCCACATGACCGGCGACGTCTTCCGCGGCTACCTGCTCGACGGCTTCTTCAACCTCGTCGGCGCGCTGACCGACCAGGGCATCCTGCTCGTGGGGATGATGACCGAGGCCGTCGTGACGCCGTGGATCTCCGACCGCGACCTGGCCCTGCAGAACGTCCGCTACGTCATGGACTCCGCCGGCAAGCTGCACGAGGACTTCCACCCCGCCCCGGGCGGCTTCATCAACCTGCGGGCCCGCGAGGTGCTGGGGGAGTCCATCGGCCTGCTCGAGGACATCAAGGCGCACGACAACGGCCTCCTCGACGCCATCGCCGACGGCACCTTCGGGCTCATGAAGCGACCCGCCCACAAGGGTCGCGGCCTCGACGGCGTGGCCCGCAAGGCGGCCGACTACTACAACCCCGCGACCGAGATCCTGGAGGGCCTGTGACCTGCACCCCACGCCGTTCTTCGCCTCCTCCGCTTCGCTCCTCCGACGAACAACACCCTGGGGACCCCGCATGAGCATCGTCCGCCCGTACGGCGACACCACCGGCGACGGCATGGTGCAGCTGTCCTTCACCCTGCCTCTGAGCTCACTCGGGGGCAACTCCAAGGTCGCCGAGGGCGCCGCGGCCCAGCTCGCCAACAAGATGGGCATGGACCCGGCGCTCGTCGTGCACGCCAAGCCGATGGGTGACGGGTTCACGTTCTTCGTCGTCTACGGCCGGGTCAACCACCTCGTCGACACCGACCAGGTCGAGGTCGTCGAGCGCGACTACCCGCTGCTCACGCCCAAGGAGGCCAACGCCGCCATCAAGCGCACGATGCGCCGGCGGATGGTCGTGGTCGGCGGGTGCATCGGGACCGACGCCCACACGGTCGGCATCGACGCGATCCTCAACATCAAGGGGTTCGCGGGGGAGAAGGGGCTGGAGTACTACCGCGAGGTCAAGGTGGTCAACCTGGGCGCCCAGGTGAGCGTCCCGGAGCTCGTCGACGCCGCCCTCACCGAGAAGGCCGACGCCGTCCTGGTCTCCCAGGTGGTCACCCAGCGCGACGCCCACCTGCTCAACACCCGCGAGATGTCCGCGGCGTTCCGCGAGTCCTACCCGGCGGCCAAGCGTCCGCTGCTCGTGGTCGGTGGGCCTCGTTTCGACGAGACGATGGCCGACGAGCTCGGCGTCGACCGCGTCTTCACCCGGGGCACGACGCCCGGGGAGGTCGCCTCCTACCTCGTCCACCGCCTCACGAACCGGAAGGCCTCATGACCGACTCCCGCTCGCGGGTGGGCACCACCGTGACCCACCGGCGCTACGTGCCGTACAGCCACGCCCACTACGCCGGCAACCTGGTGGACGGCGCCTACTCCCTGGGCCTCTTCGGCGACGTGGCCACCGAGATGTGCATCCTGCTCGACGGGGACGAGGGTCTCTTCGCGTCCTACTCCGACGTCCAGTTCGTGGCGCCGGTGCGGGCCGGCGACGTGCTCGAGGTCACCGCGACCCTGGCCCGGGAGGGCACCCGCAGCCGGGTGATGGACTTCGCCGTGCACGTGGTCGCGCGGGGCGCTGCGACCGCTGACGCCCCCGGTGCGGCGACCCTCCTGGACCGCCCCGAGGTGGCCACCACGGCCACCGGCACCGTCGTGGTTCCGCCGCGCCAGCACTGACGACGGCGTGTCCAGCGACGACACGCCGCGCCTGCGTGAAATCTTTTCACCGATTGTGGGTAACTGCCCGCCGCTGACCTGCGAATTCGCGCATTCATGCAGGTCAAGACCATGTTGACACGCGGGCTCGGGGGAGACAGGGTTCCACGGTCCGCCTGTGCAGATCGTGGCCAGCGGACCGACGTCCGAGTGGCCGGTGGGTCGGTGTGAAGCCAGCATCTGGGCCCGCTTGTCCACGGAGGTCGGTCTCGCACCATGAGGGTGGATACGGGGGGCCCCCTGGCTCCGTAGACAACTTCCCACTGCCGGCAGCCGGTCGGTCGTGGGTTGGTCCGAAGGGTCAGCGTGCCCCCCGTCCCGCTGCAGAGCCCGTCCCCACCAGCCCGTCCCCACCAGCCCGTCCCCACCAGCCCGCGGCGATGTCCGGGCCGTGGCCCGGCCGGATAGCGTGAAGCCGTGACGTCCCGATGCCTCGCCGCCCTCCTGGGCGGCGTCGTGCTCTCCCTGGCCTTCGAGCCGGTGGGCCTCGCCGTGCTGATGCCGGTGGCCCTGGCCGTGCTCGTCCTGGCCGTCAGGGGACTGCCGGTCCGGTGGGGTGCACTCGTCGGCTGGCTCTTCGGCGTGGGTTTCATGGCCACCCTGCTGTGGTGGATGCGGGCGGTCGGCACCGATGCGTGGTCGGCGCTCTCGTTCTTCCAGGCGCTCTACTTCGCGCCCCTCGGCATGGTCCTGGCGCTCGTGACCCGGCTCCGGGCCTGGCCCGTCTGGGCCGCCGTGGCCTGGGTGGCGGTGGAGACCTGGCGGGGATCCTGGCCCTTCGGCGGCCTGCCGTGGGGGCGGCTCAGCTACGCGACGGTGGACACGGTGTGGCAGCACGCCCTCCCGTGGCTCGGGATGACCGGCGTCAGCCTCCTCGTCGCGCTCACCGGCACCACCCTGGCCTGGCTGGTCACCAGCCGGCTGCGCCGTCGGCTCGCCGCCCTGCTGGTCGTCGGCGGGCTGGCGGCGGTGACCCTGCTGCCGCTCCTGGGCTCGTACGCCGCCGTCCCCGGCGTCCGCGGCACCGGTGCGGAGCTGACCGTGGCCGCCGTCCAGGGCGACGTACCGGGTGACGGCACCGACGTGCCGTCCGTGCACCGCGAGATCACCGCCAACCACGTGGCGCTGACCGAGCAGCTGGCCGCGGACGTGGCGGCCGGCGACGTGCCGCGTCCCGACCTGGTGGTGTGGCCGGAGAACTCGACCGCCGTCGACCCCTTCACCGACGTCGGCGTCCACGCCGGGATCGTGGCCGCCTCCGATGCCATCGGCGTCCCCATCCTCGTCGGCGGCATGTCGGACTCGCCGCGTCCGGACGAGGTGCTCAACCAGGGCATCGTGTGGCGACCCGGGTTGGGCGGAGGGGACCGCTACACCAAGCGCCACCCGGTGCCCTACGGGGAGTACATCCCCTTCCGCGGCTCGCTGCTGCCCGACACCTACGGGCAGCTCGCGCTGATCCCGCGCGACATGGCCCGCGGCACCAGCCTCGAGCCGCTGCGGGTCGGCGACGCGCTGGTCGCCGACGCCATCTGCTTCGACATCGCCTACGACGACGTGGTGCACGGCCAGGTGGCCAACGGTGGAGAGCTGGTCACCGTCCAGACCAGCAACGCGATGTTCATCAACACCGACCAGATCGACCAGCAGTTCGAGATCAGCCGCCTGCGAGCCGTCGAGACCGGCCGGTACGTCGTCGTCGCCGCCATCAACGGCGTCTCCGGCATCGTCGCGCCGGACGGGAGCGTCGTCCAGAGCGCCGCCCCCCGCACCCAGGACGTGCTGGTCGCGGACGTCCCGCTCGCCCACGGGATGACCCCGGCGGTCCGGATGGGCCCCTGGCCGGGACGCGCCGCGGCGGCGATCACCCTGGTGGGCGTGGCGTTGGCCCTGGTTCCGTATCGTCGTCCTGCACGCCCCGACCACAGGGGACAGACCGGAAGGGCACCGACCATGACGCGGGTCTCCGCATGAGCGCCGACGGCCTGGGGCGTGTGGTGATGGTCATCCCGACCTACAACGAGGTCGACAACCTCGAGTGGATCGTGGACCGGATCCGCGCCGCGCAGCCCACGGTGGACCTCCTCGTGGTGGACGACGGCTCGCCCGACGGCACCGGGCAGGTCGCCGACCGGCTGGCGGCGGCCGACCCGCAGGTCTCGGTGCTGCACCGCACGGAGAAGGCCGGTCTCGGCGCGGCGTACCTGCACGGCTTCCAGGTGGCGATGGACGCGGGCTACGACGTGATCGGCGAGATGGACGCCGACGGCTCGCACCAGCCCGAGCAGCTCCACCGGCTGCTGGACGCGCTGCACTCCGCCGACCTCGTGATCGGCTCGCGCTACGTGCCCGGCGGCTCGGTGGTCAACTGGCCGCTGAGCCGGCAGGTCCTCTCGCGCGGCGGCAACCTCTACGTCCGCCTGCTGCTGGGCATCCGCGTCAAGGACGCGACGGCCGGCTTCCGGCTGTTCCGGCGCGAGGCGCTGGACAAGATCGACCTGGGCAGCGTCCAGAGCACCGGCTACGTCTTCCAGACCGACCTGGCCTACCGCGCGGTGCGGTCCGGCCTGCGCGTCTCGGAGGTGCCGATCGAGTTCGTCGAGCGCGTCCGCGGGGACTCCAAGATGAGCGGCCCGGTGGCCTCCGAGTCACTGCGACGGATCACCCGCTGGGGACTGCGCGAGCGGCGCGCCCAGCTGGTCCACGCCCGGCAGGGACGGCGTACCCGATGAGGCGCGTGCGGATCCCCGGCTGGCTGCTCCTCGTGGCCTTCGTCGTGGTGCCCCTGGTGGAGATCTTCGTGCTGATCCAGGTCGGCCAGGTGATCGGCGCGTGGTGGACCATCCTGCTGCTCGTCGCGGACGGCATCCTCGGGACCTGGCTGATCCGGCGCGAGGGGTCGCGATCGTGGGCGGCGCTGCGTGAGGCCCTGCAGACCGGTCGGATGCCGGCACGGGAGCTCACCGACGCGGGACTGATCCTGGTCGGCGGCACCCTGATGCTGACGCCGGGGTTCGTGAGCGACCTCCTCGGCATCCTGCTGATCCTCCCGGTCACCCGTCCGGTGGCGCGTCGCCTGCTCACCAGGACGGTGGCCAGCCGTCTCCTCGGGACCATGGGCGGTGGCGTCGCCGGACCGATGCGACCCGGACGGGCTCCCGGAGACGCACGACGCCCCGGACCGGGTCCCGAGGGGCCCGTGGTCCGGGGCGAGGTGGTCGACGACGACTGAGTCGTCGGGTGCCGCTGTCAGGCAGATGCGGCCTTGCGCTTCTTGGCGTTGGCGCGGTGCAGGTGCGCCGGGCCGATCTCTCCGCCACGGAGCAGCTCGAGTCGCTCCTTGAGGATGTCCTCGAGCTCCTTCTCCGAGCGCCGCTCCAGGAGCATGTCCCAGTGCGTGCGTGCCGGCTTCTCCGCCTTCTCCTCAGGCTTGATGCCCGCGGTGCTGAGTGCCTTCGCCCCACAGCGAGGGCACTCCCAGATCGCGGGGATGTCCGCCTCGACCGACATCGTGACCTCGAACTCGTGACCCTGCTCGCAGCGGTATCCGACCTGCTGTCGGGCTGCGAACTCGATCCCGCGCTCGTCTTCGAAACTCTGGCCGCCGAGCCGTGCGCCACGTAGCGTGCGCTCCGCCATTGAGCCACCTCCAGATGATGTGTGCTGACCCCGAGTGAGTCGGGAGTGGAACGATCAGATCGATGATCCGTGACGCCGTTTCGGCGGCGTCGTACGTCCTGTGTTCACTCCAAGGTAGCGGGGCGGCCAAGGATCCGACCAATCCCACCGTCGGCCCCACCCGATCGGGTGGGACGGACCTCACACGACGCTCGGGAGCGCGTTGCCGGCGTCCCGGATGCCCCGTTCGGTGTCGACGCGGGTGAGGAGGTAGCCCCCGAGCAGGAAGAAGGCGATCAGCGCGAAGATGGCCGGCCGGTAGGAGCCGGTGAACTGGTAGACGAGGCCGAAGACCAGGGTCCCGAACCACGACGTCCCGCGGTCCATCGCGTGGTAGAAGCTGAAGTACTCCGCCTCCTTGCCGCGGGGGATGAGCAGGGAGTAGTAGGACCGGGCGAGGGCCTGGGTGCCGCCGAGCACGATGCCGACGGCGACGCCGAAGACCATGAAGAGGGCCACGTTGCCGGCGGGCAGGAACAGCGCCGCGGTGACGATGACCATCCAGATGACCAGCCCCATGAGGATCGTCCGCTTGGCCCCCTGCCGCTGCGCCAGGCGCCCGAAGAGGAGTGCGCCGAAGAAGGCGACGAACTGGACCAGCAGGATGGTGCCGATCAGCACCGACTGCCCGTGCCCGAGCTGCTCGGACCCGTACGTCGACGAGCTGGCGATGACGGTCTGGATCCCGTCGTTGAAGAAGAGGTAGGCGACGAGGAAGGTCAGCGCCATCGGGTAGTTGCGCATGTCACGCAGTGTCTGCGCGAGCTGGCCGAAGCTGCGCGCCACCACGTTGCCCTCGGCGGGCTCGACGTTGGTCGGGGGGTGGTTGTYGAGGCGCACGAACGGGATGATCGTGAACACGGCCCACCAGATCGCCGCCGAGAGCATGCAGATCCGGGCGGCCTCGCCGGTGGAGAGGCCGAACGGCAGGATCGTGACGACGGCCAGGTTGACGGTGAGCAGCAGCCCGCCGCCGAGGTAGCCCCACGCCCAGCCGCGCGAGGAGACCCGGTCGCGGTTGGCCTCGTCGGAGATGAGCGGCAGGATCGAGTCGTTGACGACCATCGACGCGGCCAGGCACAGGTTGGCGCCGATGACCGCGACCGCGCCGATCTGCCAGTTCTCCCCCCGGCAGAACCACAGCAGGGAGGCGAATGCCGCTCCGGTCCAGGCGAAGCCTGCGAGCCACTGCTTCTTCTTCTCGGTGCGGTCCATCATCGCGCCGAGCGGCGGCAGGATGAGTGCGGAGAGGATCGTGGAGAACGTCACGAGGTACGACGGCAGCGAGCCCGGGGCGACCGCCAGCCCGAGCACACTGATCCGGTTGTCGACCGCCGCCTCCTTCGCGATCGCGATGAGGTACGGCGCGAGCAGCACGGTCCCGATGGTGGTGACGTAGGCGCTGTTGGCCCAGTCGTACCAGTACCAGGCCTTCTGCTCGCGCTCCTGGGCGAGGGGCCGCAGGTCGGCGACGCCGCCGGGCACGTCGGGGTTCGTCACGAGGGTTCCTCCCACAGGCCACGGCTGCGCAGCACGTCCCTGAGTATGTCGGTGCGGTCGGTCATCAGGCCGTCGACACCACGGTCGACCAGCTCGTTCATCTCGGTCGGGTCGTCGATCGTCCACACGTGGACGTCGAGTCCGTTGGCGTGCGCCCGGCGCACCAGCCCGGGGGAGACGACCACCAGCCGGCCGCGCCGGTGCGGCACCTGCAGCGCCCGGGGCTGGTCCCCGGTGAGGCGGCGCACGAGGCGGGCGCTGGGGAGCACGACGTACGCCGCGACCTCGAGGGGGTGCGCCGACGTGGCCACCCGACCCCCGGTGCGGCGACGGAACTCGTGCATGCGGCGGACGGAGAAGGACCCGACGACCACGCGGTCCCAGGCCCGGCGCTCGTCGAGGAAGGCGGCCAGTGCCTCCACGGCACCGTGGGACTTGAGGTCGATGTTGAAACGGGCGTCGGGGAAGGCGTCGAAGAGCTCGGCCAGCGTCGGGACGCGTTCGCGGCCGCCGATGAGGGCCTGCTGGACGTCGGCGTACGACGTCTCGGCGATCGAGCCGACCCGGTCGGTGACCCGGTCGAGCACGGTGTCGTGGAAGGCCAGCAGGACGCCGTCGCTGGTGACGTGGACGTCGGTCTCGAGGTGGCGGTAGCCGAGGGAGACCGCGTGGCGGAAGGCCGCCATGGTGTTCTCGAGGCCCTCGACCTCGGGGTGGTAGGCACCCCCGCGGTGGGCGAAGGCGAGCACCGTGGGGCGCTGGCGGGACTCGTGCCGTGTCACGCGAGCAGTATGGGCCCCACCGGGAGTACCGTCTGGGAAATGGAGTCCCTCACCTGCCCGCGTTGCGGGACCGAGATGCGCGAGCGCTCGCTGGGCCTCGCCACCGTCAACCAGTGCCCCGACGGCCACGGCGTCTTCCTGGACCGTGCCGACCTCGGGACCCTCGTCGAGGCCGAGACCGACTGGCACGCCGGATCGGCCACGCGCACCGCCCCGATGCCCCGGATCACCCCGGACATGACCGCGCCCCCGGCCGCTGCCAAGCGGTCGAGGGCGTGGGTGGAGACGATCTTCGACTGAGCCGCCCGGCTCAGGCTCAGATGTCGCGGAAGGTCTCGATGTTGGCGCCGAGGAGGTTGAGCCGCTCCGCGAGGTCCTCGTAGCCGCGGTGGATGACGTACGTCGACCGCAGCACCGAGGTGCCCTTGGAGGCGAGCATCGCCAGCAGGATCACCACGGCCGGGCGCAGGGCCGGCGGGCAGACGATCTCGGCGCCCGACCAGTGGGTCGGGCCCTCCACCAGCACCCGGTGCGGGTCGAGCAGCTTGACCTGGGCGCCGAGCTTGTTGAGCTCGGTGAAGTAGATCGCGCGGTTCTCGTAGACCCAGTCGTGCAGCAGGGTCTGGCCCTCGGCCACGGCGGCGATCGCCGCGAAGAACGGCAGGTTGTCGATGTTGAGGCCCGGGAACGGCATCGGGTGGATCTTGTCCAGCGGCGCGCGCAGCGAGCTGGGGTGCGTGGTGATGTCGACCAGGCGGGTGCGGCCGTTGGCGGCGACGTACTCCTCGGAGCTGGTGTAGACGAAGCCCATCTCCTCGAGGATCGCCAGCTCCAGCTCCAGGAACTCGATCGGCGCGCGGGTGATGGTGATGGAGGACTTGGTGACGATGGCCGCGGTGAGCAGCGACATCGCCTCGATCGGGTCCTCGGAGGGGGAGTAGTCGACGTCGACGTTGATCCGCTCGCAGCCGGTGACCCGCAGGGTGGTGGTGCCGATGCCCTCGACGGTCACCCCGAGCTTCTGCAGGTAGAAGCAGAGGTCCTGGACCATGTAGTTGGACGAGGCGTTGCGGATCACCGTGGTGGCGGGGCGCAGCGCAGCGGCCATCAGCGCGTTCTCGGTGACCGAGTCGCCGCGCTCGGTGAGCACGATGGGGCGCACCGGCTCGATGGTGCGGTTGACCATCGCGTGGTAGCTGCCGTCGGTGGCCTTGACGTCGAGACCGAAGGGACGCAGCGCCGACATGTGCGGCTCCACGGTGCGCTCGCCGAGGTTGCAGCCGCCCGCGTAGGGGAGGTCGAACTCGTCGTAGCGGTGCAGCAGGGGGCCGAGGAACATGATCACCGAGCGGGTACGCCGAGCGGCCGCCTCGTCGATGTGGGCCAGGTCCAGCTCGGCGGGTGGGATGATCTCGAGGTCGTTGTGCTCGTTGAGCCAGCGGGTCTGCACGCCGAGGGAGCTCAGCACCTCGAGCAGCCGGTTGACCTCCTCGATGCGCGCGACCTTGCGCAGCGTCGTGCGGCCCTTGTTGAGCAGCGACGCGCAGAGCAGCGCGACGCCGGCGTTCTTGGAGGTCTTGACCTCGATCGTGCCGGACAGGGTGGTCGGGCCGTTGACGCGCAGGTGCGTGGGGCCGGCGCCGAGGGCGACGATCTCGGAGTCGAGGGCGGCGCCGATGCGGGCCAGCATCTCGAGCGAGAGGTTCTGGTGACCCTTCTCGATGCGGTTGATGGCGCTCTGACTGGTGGCCAGGAGCTCGGCGAGCTGGTGCTGGGTGAGCCCGCGGTGCTTGCGGGCGTCCCGGATCAGGTTGCCGATGCGTCCCTTGTAGTCGGTCTCCATGCCGACCAAGGTATCTCAGATATGAGATACGACAAGACTCGTCGAAAGCCGTGTCGGGCACCTCCTCCGGAGGCGTGCAAGGATCGGCGACATGCGTGCAACGACGATCCATGCCCCCGGCGACATTCGCGTCGAGGACGTCCCCGACCCGACCATCGAGGCGCCCACCGACGCCATCGTCAAGGTGGCCGCCGGCTGCATCTGCGGCTCCGACCTGTGGCCCTACCGCGGGGCCAACGACGTCACCGCCGGGGACACCATCGGCCACGAGTGCATCGGCGTCGTGGAGGAGGTCGGCAGCGATGTCACCGACTTCCGGGCCGGGGACTTCGTCATCGTGCCGTTCGACCACTGCGACAACACGTGCGTGCACTGCCGGGCCGGGGCGCACTCGGGATGCGTCAACCTCGGCTTCACCTCCAGCGGGCAGGCCGAGTACACCCGCGTGACCCAGGCCAACGGCTCCCTGGTCAAGACCGACGGCATGCCCGACCGGTCGCTCTACCCGTCGCTGCTGACCCTCTCCGACGTGATGGCCACCGGTTGGCACGCCGCGGTCTCGGCCGGGGTCACCCCGGGCAGCACGGCCGTGGTCGTCGGCGACGGCGCGGTCGGCCTGTGCGGGGTCCTGGCCGCGGCCCAGCTCGGCGCGGAGCGCGTCATCGCCATGTCCCGCCACGAGCCGCGCCAGGAGATCGCCCGGCGCTTCGGGGCCACGGACATCGTCACCGAGCGCGGCGACGAGGGGGCGGCCCGGATCGCCGACCTCACCGACGGTGTCGGCGCGGACGCCGTCCTGGAGTGCGTCGGTACCGACGGCTCCATCACGCAGGCCTTCTCGGTCGCCCGCCCCGGCTCGACGGTCGGCTTCGTGGGCGTGCCCCACGGGGTGGAGCTCCCGGTGCKCCGGATGTTCCAGCGCAACATCGGGCTCGCCGGCGGCATGGCCCCCGTCCGCAAGTACCTCCCCGAGCTGCTCGAGCTCGTCGTCAGCGGCGCGATCGACCCCGGCCTGGTCTTCGACCTGACGCTGCCGCTCGAGGAGTCCCCGGAGGGCTACCGCGCGATGGACGAGCGTCGCGCGATCAAGGTCCTGCTGGAGCCGTGAGATGACGTCCACCTCCGCCGACCTGGTCGTCGGCCCGCTGCTGCGGTACGTCGACGAGACGTCCGCCTCCGTCTGGGTCGAGACGCGCGAGCGCTCGCGCGTCACCGTCACCAGGGACGGGCAGTCCTGGTCGGCCGGCACGTTCGTCGTGCACGACCACCACTACGCCCTGGTCGAGCTCAGCGGTCTGGAGGCGGGGTCACGGGCGGCGTACACCGTGTCGATCGACGACCGACCCGTGTGGCCCCCGGCGGACTCCGGGCTCCCGGAGCCGGTGATCGCGACGCTCGTGCCGGGCAAGCCGCTGCGGATGGCGTTCGGCTCGTGCCGCACCTCGGTGTCGCACGACAAGAAGGGCAACACCTCCCACGGCATCGACGCACTGCGCACCTATGCGCTGCGGATGGCCGGGGTGTCGGAGGCGCACGACCCCGATCCGGACCTGGCCGAGCCGCGCTGGCCGGACCTGGTGCTGTTCCTCGGCGACCAGGTGTACGCCGACGAGACGACCGACGCGATGCGCGACTTCATCAGTGCCCGGCGCGACATCGAGGAGCCGCCGTGGACGGAGCTCCAGGACTACGAGGAGTACGCCCACCTCTACTCCTTGGCGTGGACCGACGAGACCAACCGTTGGCTGCTCTCGACGCTCCCGAGCGCGATGATCTTCGACGACCACGACATCCGCGACGACTGGAAYACCTCGCAGGCCTGGCGTGACGAGATGGAGGCSACCTCGTGGTGGCACGGACGGATCGTSGCSGGGCTGGCCTCGTACTGGGTCTACCAGCAYCTCGGSAACCTGTCRCCGCAGGCGCGTCTCGAGGACGAGATCTGGCGTCGCGTGGTCGAGCACACCGGGGACGACGAGCTGGACCTGACCGAGGTGCTCGAAGCCTTCGCCGACCGGGTCGACCAGGAGCCGCAGACCTACCGGTGGAGCTACGCGCGAGAGTTCGACGACCAGGCCCGCCTGGTCGTGGTGGACTCCCGCGCCGCCCGCGTGCTGGACCCGGACCAGCGTGCCCTGCTCGACCCCGACGAGCTGGCGTGGCTCGACGAGCACATGCGCGGCGACGTCGACCACCTGCTCATCGGCACCTCGCTGCCCTTCATGCTCGCCCGCGGCCTGCACCACCTCGAGGCCGCCGGCGAGGCGATGGCGGGCGGGGCGTGGGGCCGGCGTGGGGCCGGCGTGGGGGAGTGGGCCCGCCAGCTCGTCGACCTCGAGCAC
>NZ_JBFUMD010000027.1:0-15824 GCF_054049555.1 Nocardioides sp. P5_C9_2 | reverse complement strand
CGGCAAGACCGAGCTGGCGAACCGGCTGGCACGGCGTACCTCCGGCGCTGACGTGGGCGAGGTGGGCTCCGCCGTCATGGAGCGTCGTACCCGTCGCTCGCGCAGGTTGCAGGGCTTCCGGTTCCTGGTGGTGCCGGGGGACAACGCGGCGACGCGGCTCTCGGCCCTCGACGAGGTCTTCCACGACGAGCCGGTCGACGGGATCATCCACGTGGTCGCGAACGGTCACGCCACGCCCCGGCGCGTGGCAGGCACGTCCGGTCGGGCGACGGCGACGCGCGAGGAGCTGCTCGCCGCGGAGCTGGAGGACTGGGCGATCACCGCGCACCGTGTCGCCTCGATGGCCGTACGCCGCGACAAGCCGGTCTGGCTCGTCATCGCCGTCACCAAGGCCGACCTGTACGCCGATGAGCTGGAGGACGTCGTCCAGTACTACTCCCCGGGAAGTGGCTCACCCTTCGGCAACAGGGTCGACGAGCTGCGGGCGCTCGCCGGCGGCGCGAAGCTCTCGGTCGACGTGCTCCCCGTGTCCAGCCAGGGCGG
Source organism: Nocardioides sp. P5_C9_2 (assembly GCF_054049555.1). Classification (NCBI taxonomy): domain Bacteria; kingdom Bacillati; phylum Actinomycetota; class Actinomycetes; order Propionibacteriales; family Nocardioidaceae; genus Nocardioides; species Nocardioides sp. P5_C9_2. Next base: position 15,281 of record NZ_JBFUMD010000027.1, on the reverse strand, counting down.
CGACCGCACCTCGTCCCTCTCGGCCAAGAAGGCCGGCGCGATGGTGGATGCCCTCGCGGTGCGACTGGCCCAGCTCAGCGGTCACGTCTGAGCCCCGCACCCGTTCCCGCCGACCCTTGTCAGGGGCCGCGTCCCAGGCGCACGCTGGGCTGACCGGGGGAGGGGAGGGAGTCATGGCGAGCTCACGGGCGACCCCCGACGAGGTCCAGGTCCGCACGAGCCCCCGCGAGCCGGAGACCGACCCGACCCTCGGGATCGAGGTGCCGCGCGGGGCGGCGCTCGCGACCAGGCACCGGCTGGTCACCATCGGGGACTCCCTGACGCAGGGGTTCATGAGCGCTGCGGTGCATCGCACGGACCTGTCCTGGCCCGCGATCACGGCGTACGAGATGGGTCTGACGGCCGAGCAGTTCACCTTCCCGACGTACGAGTGGCCGACCGGCCCGGGCGGGCTGCCGCTGGACCTGGAGCGGCTGGCGCGGTCGTTCGAGAAGCGCTTCGGGGCCCATCTGGACTTCTGGGAGATCGTGACTGCGGCCCTGTGGCTGCGGTCCTACATGGACCGGGTCGAGGACTACTGGGAACGCGGCGACGGGTCGAGGACGCCGCCCGGCGGGACGCCGTTCCACAACATGGCGGTCTACGGGTGGGACCTCCTCGACCCTCAGCTCCTCACCTCCACCAAGGTGGCCGCCCGGCTGGCCCGCCCGACCAAGGACGATCCGCTGGCGCAGCTGGTCGAGCACCACCAGGACCGGGCGGCGTGGCCCGTGCTGCAACGAGCCCGCAAGGGCAACCGCGGCCGCACCGTGCTGGAGGCCGTGACCGAGATGAGCAGACCCGACCAGGGTGTCGAGACCCTGGTGGTCGTCCTGGGCTCCAACAACGCCCTCGGCGCGGTCGTCTCGCTGGAGCCCGCCTGGACGCCGGAGGGGTACGACGACCTGCCGGTGGACCAGCGCCTGGCGGCCCGCGTCGGCTGCAACCTGTGGCGTCCCAGCGCGTTCGACGCCGACTGGGCCCTGCTCGAGGCGAAGCTGCGCGGGGTCGCCGCCCAGCACACCATCATCGCGACGATCCCGTCGGTCACCATCGCGCCGATCGCGCGGGGGACCTTCCGCAAGGTCCGGCCGCAGTCCCGGTACTTCCCGTACTACACGAGGCCGTGGATCACCGACGAGGACTTCGACCCCCGACGCGATCCCCACATCACCGAGGACGAGGCCCGGGCGATCGACTCGGCCATCGACTCCTTCAACGAGACGATGATCCGGTCCGTGGCCGCCGCCCGCCGCGACGGTCTCGACTGGTACCTGTTCGACATGGGGTCGATCCTCGACCGGCTCGCGACCCGGCGCTACATCGAGAGTCCGTGGGCGCGGCCGACCTGGTGGACCCCCTACGAGCTGCCACGAGCGCTGCGTGCGCTGGACCCGGTGCCGAGCACCCGGTTCTTCCGGTCGGGCCCCGGAGGGCGCACCGACGGCGGGCTGTTCTCCCTCGACGGCGTGCACCCGACGACCGCCGCCTACGGCATCCTCGCCCAGGAGGTCATCGGGGTGATGGAGCTGGCGGGCGTCGAGCTCGCCGACCGGCAGGGACAGCCCCGCTCGGCTCCGGTGCAGGTCGACTTCGAGCGGCTGCTGCGGGCCGACACCCTCCTCAGCGACCCGCCCGCCTCGATCAGCGACACCCTGAGCCTGATCGGCTGGCTCGACGACCAGCTCGACCTGGTCAACACGTTCCTGCCCTTCGTCCACTCGCCCCTCTGACCCACGGCCCGCGGCCGTGGGTTCGGGTTGCGACGGGGTGCGGGGCTAGCATTCGCGCTCCGCCCCGAGAGGACCCCGCATGGCCACTGACTACGACGCATCGCGCAAGACCGAGGACGAGCAGAAGGAGGAGAGCAGGGAGGCCCGCCGCCTCACCTCCGGCGAGCAGGACAAGACCTCGGGGAAGATCGACGAGGACGAGACCGAGCTGGCCGAGTCCTATGAGCTTCCCGGCGCGGATCTTTCCCACGAGGTCCTCTCCGTGGAGGTCACTCCGAAGCAGAACGACGAGTTCACCTGCACCTCGTGCTTCCTCGTCCAGCACGAGTCCCGGCGGGCGGCGCCGGGCGTCGACGTGTGTCGCGACTGCGCCTGACGATCCACACCTGCTCCACCTGGGACCTGGCCCCGGCTGAGCTGGGCGAACGGCCCACGACACGGTACGACGACCACCCGTCGGCTCGCCTCCTGGGTGAGCCGACGGAACGTGTGGACACGCCCTCGTCCTGGGTGCAGGCTGGCAGGGGCGGTAGGCGCCGCTCGTCGAGTCAAGGGGATCACCATGACCGATCAGCTGCACCTCGTTCTCCAGCCCGTGCAGGCGGAGCGGGCAGAGGACTTCGAGCGCTTCGTCAGTGAGGTCGTGACGCCTGCGGTGCAGGCCCAGCGCCCGGACCTCGAGCAGCGATGGCGGGTGATGCGCTCCGCGGAGACGACGGACGGGGTCGTGACCTTCGCCTTCCTCCTCGAGGGGGGCTCCCTGGAGGAGGACTGGGAGCTGAACCGACTGCTTCCCGCCCACTACGGGGAGGAGGAGACGAGACGACTGGTCGGAGAGTGGGCGGAGACCTTCGCGCCCCTGGGGCCCTGGGCCGCGGCGGCCGTCTCCGCGGGCCGGGAGAGCGACCAGGTCGTGTGGACGCTCGATCCGGTCACCCGCACGTAGGGGACACACCGCCTGCGGGTGTCCACCGCGGCGGCGTGGGCCCGATCACTCGGAGCGCGCGTGCACGCGGGTGTGGAGCCGGACGTGGGTGCCGGTCCGGTCGTTGCCGACGTCCACGGCGGTGCAGAGCTGACGCGCCAGCCACAGTCCGTAGCCGTGGTCCGACGGCTCGGCCGGTGGGAGCAGGCCCGCGAGCGGATCCACGGGTGCGCGACCGGAGTCATGCACGTGGCAGACCCAGGTGGCCCCCTCGTCGTACACATGGACGAGAGTCGGCGGCTCGCCGTGCAGGAGTGCGTTGGTCAGCACCTCGGTGAGCGCCAGCGCGACGTCCGCGACCACGTCGGGGTGGAGCCCGGCCTCGGCGCCACGGGCGTGCACGAGCCGACGCGCGCCGGCGACGTCTGCGCCGGACACGCACTCGATGGTGGTGGCTCCTGAGGGGGGACCCGTCACGGTGGCCAGGTCGGCGAGCGCGTCCAACGGGTCGTCGTACCAGGCGTTGGTGGTCACGCCGCCGTCCGCGCGCACCTCGGCGTGGGTGTGCCGCCCGATGTCCAGCAGGTGCGCGGGGAGCGAGCCCGTGTCGTAGGGGCACAGGAGGTCCATGTCGTACGCCGCGAACACGACGTTGGCGGCCGCCTCGAGACGGCGGTAGTCGACCAGCTCGGCGGAGACGCGCTGGGACGGGGTCTGCTCGGCGACCACGCACGACCGGACGCCGGGCGACGCAGCCGCGAAGTCGAGGAGCACGCGGTAGACGTTCCACTGCGGGGCGTAGGCGATCGTGTCCTCGACGAACGTGACCGCGTCGGCATCGTTGCCCAGCGCCGAGCGCAGCTGGTCCACCCGACGCGGTGGCGCCATGACCAGGCCACGGTGCCCGAGCTCGAGACCCTCGAGAAGGAACCCGCCGGCCTCGTCGGAGTACTGCTGGGCGCCGTCGTAGAACAGGCTGGTGTGCGTGGCCGACACCGTCATGGCTCCACCCTCAGACGCTCGTGACCGAGTCGGGAGACGGTCAGGACGCGCCGTACCGCCGCAGGGACGCGGTGCAGCACCAGGCACCCGCCGTCGGGCAGACCTGCCGCGACCGACTGCATCCGGGACAGGCTCCCGACGTCGGCGAACGTCACGCCCGCGAGGTCCACGTGCAGACGTGGCGTCACGGCCGCCCGGGACACGAGCACCCGGTGGAGCACGTCCCGGTTGGAGAGGTCGACCTCGCCACTGACCCGTACCCCCCACGGCTCGTCGACCGCGAGGAACCGGGCGAGCGGGGTCTCACCGAGCTCGGGAGCCAGGCCGTCGTGCTCGTGGGCGAGCATCGCTTCGAACGCCTCGTCGAGACGGGAGGCGTCATAGAGGCACACCGAGCTGACCCCGAGCTCGCGCTGCAGCCCGGTCGCCATGCGCTCCCACCGGAGCACCTCGTCGCGCGACCCGAGCAGCGGGGCGAGCCCGTCCATCCGGGCGGCCACGCGGAGCCCGGGGAAGCCGTTCTTCTGCGCCTGCTCCGCCGCTGCCCGGAATCCGTCGGCAACGGTGCTGAGGTCGTCCGGCCGACGCCGGCCGTAGGCGTCCTCGAACGACCTGACCAGGAGCTGGCCAGCGACCAGGGCGTCGTGCGCCTGCAGGTCCGGACGGGTTCGGAGCAGCGCGGCCTGCTCCTCGGTCGTGATGTAGAGCAGCTGGTCCCCGGCGGAGACGCCCTGGCCGACGAAGGTGGACACGATCCGCGCCAGCTGGTCCTCGTCACGGTGGAACGCGCACAGGTGGGTCCCGGGCTCCAGGGAGTCGAGGTTCGCAGTCGCGCCGTACGGCCCTGCGCTCATCTGGTCACTGTAGGTCCCCGTGTGGCCCGTGCCAACGGCCACGTGGGCCCGGAGCTAGAGTCCACCGGGTGAGCGCCACCCTCGTCGCGAAGGACCTGTCCGGTGGGCACGGTCACCGCGTGCTGTTCGAAGGACTCGACCTCACCGTCGCGGCAGGCGACGTGATCGGCGTGGTCGGCGCGAACGGTGCCGGGAAGTCGACGCTGCTGTCCCTGCTCGGCGGGGCGGTCGCACCCCTGAGCGGCACCGTGGAGCTCGCGCCGAGGGACGCCTTCGTCGGGTCGCTGCCCCAGGAGCACGAACGCGCACCGGGGGAGACCGTCGCGGGCTACCTCGCCCGGCGCACCGGCGCGACCGAGGCCACCGCGGTGATGGAGGCCGCGGCGGCGGCGCTCGGCACCGACGAGCCGGGGGCCGACGACGCCTACGCGGTTGGGCTCGACCGGTGGTTGGCCAGTGGCGCGGCCGACCTCGAGGACCGCGTCGCGCCGGTGCTGGCGGACCTGGGGCTCGACGTGGGCCCCGAGACCATGATGACCGCGCTCTCCGGGGGGCAGGCCGCGCGCGTGGCACTGGCCGCGCTGCTGCTCAGCCGGTTCGACGTCGTCCTGCTCGACGAGCCGACCAACGACCTCGACCTCGACGGTCTCGCGCGGTTGGAGGCGTTCGTGCAGGGCCTGCGCGGCGGCGTCGTGCTGGTCTCCCACGACCGCGAGTTCCTGGCCCGCTGCGTCACCCGGATCGTCGAGCTCGACCAGGCCCAGGGACAGGTCCACGTCTACGACGGCGGGTACGACGCCTTCCTGGAGGAGCGCGCCATCGCCCGACGTCACGCCCGGGAGGCCTACGAGCAGTACGCCGGCACGCGCGCCGACCTAGTGCAGCGGGCACGCACCCAACGCGAGTGGAGCTCCCAGGGCGTCCGCAACGCGATGCGCAAGAGCCCCGACAACGACAAGATCCGTCGCAAGGCGGCCACCGAGTCCTCGGAGAAACAGGCCCAGAAGGTCCGCCAGATGGAGTCGCGGATCGCTCGGCTCGACGRGGTCGAGGAGCCGCGCAAGGAGTGGGTCCTGCAGTTCGACATCGCCGCCGCGCCGCGCTCGAGCGGGGTGGTCGCCACCCTCAACGAGGCGACCCTGCGTCTGGGCGACTTCCGGTTCGGCCCCGTCTCCGTGCAGGTCAACGCCGGCGACCGGATCGGCATCACCGGTCCCAACGGTGCCGGCAAGACGACGCTGCTCCGGCTGCTGCTGGGCGGCGCGACCCCCGACACGGGCTCCGTCTCGCTGGGCGCCTCCGTTGCCGTGGGGGTCATCGACCAGGCCCGCACCCACCTGGACGACGCCCTGCCGCTGGGAGCTGCCTTCGAGGCTGCCGTGCCGGAGATGACGCAGGCCGAGGTGCGGACGCTCCTCGCCAAGTTCGGGCTCAGGGCCGACCAGGTCACCAGCGAGGTCGGCCGCCTCTCCCCGGGGGAGCGCACGCGCGCGGCCATGGCGCTGCTCCAGGCGCGCGGGGTGAACCTGATGGTCCTCGACGAGCCCACCAACCACCTCGACCTGCCGGCCATCGAGCAGCTCGAGCAGGCGCTGACGTCGTACGACGGGGCGCTCCTGCTGGTCTCGCACGACCGACGCCTGCTCCAGAACGTCCGCCTGGACCAGCGGTGGGACGTCGACGCCGGCCGGGTCGTCGTACGACACACCTGAGGTCGGCCGTCCCTACGTGGTCAGGCTCAGGCGCAGGTCCCGGCCGAGGAGGGCGGCGAGCCGGCCGCGCTCCCGGTCGATCGCCGCGTCAGGTGGCGGGCGACCGTCGAGCCAGGTCAGCGCGAGCTCGTCACCCCGGCGCGCCCACGTCCCGCACACCACTCCGCCGACGATCAGCGGATTGGCCTTGCGGGTCATCAGGTCCCGTCGCGACGGGGGAGTGACGTGGACGTCCTTGGTGCCGGGACCGATCACCCACTGGTCGTGCCCGGGCAGGAACCGCACGGTCTCGGAGGGAGCGGACCCGTGGAGGGCGTCGACGTCGTCGTCCACGACGTACGCCGTGGTGCCCTCGACGTCGACCGCGACCAGCCGGTCGCCGAGCCCGGTGAACCAGGCGTCGAGTCGTCGACGGCCAGCGCTCAGCCCGTTGCCGAGCCAGTAGTGGAGGTGCTCGCGCGTCGCCGGCCCATAGGTCCGGAGGTACGCCGTGATGGCCCGCGGGCCGGCGTCGTCGAGGTCGGGGATGCCTCGCCACCGCGGGTTGTCGTCGAGACCCTGGAAGGTGTGCACGCCGTCTCGCGACGGACCGAACGTCATGTCCCCCTGCCAGGTCAGCGGCTTGACCAGGGTGCCCGCTCCCTCGTCGAAGACCGGTTCCAGGTGCCGGTAGGCGCGATGTCGCGTGACCTCCCGGCCGAGCTCGGCGAGGGTCAACGGGCCGCCGACCAGCGCCGCGCGCACCGTGGCCCGGAAGTCCGGCCAGTCCGAGGGAGCGAGCCGGTAGTACTCCACCCAGCTCGGCAGCTCCCACTGCCGGCCGGCGCAGCGGAGCGCCAGGTAGATCCCGCCGTCCTCGGGTGAGAGGTAGTGCACGGACCCGCGGAACGCGAACGCCTTGACCACGTGTCCCGCGGCCAGGGCGGCCGCGAGGTCATCCGGCCTCGATGACGCGCTGCGCGTGCGTACGGCGAGGTCCGCCCGCGACTCGTCCATCGAGAGCACGGCGCCCAGCCGACGTACGACACCGGCGACCGGCTCCACCCCGACGGGGTCGAGCAGCTGTCGCTCCATGCGCCACGACAGGGCCTGCGCCCAGTCGACCGAGACCTCTGTGGACCGGACCATCCCCGCAGCCTCGCACGCGTACCGGACGGATGGCGTCCGGTCGGGTGCGCTCAGGCGCTCGGGTACGTCGTTCCCTGGCGCGGGGTGACGCTCTCCTCGTCCGGCATCAGGATCCAGAGAAGGGGGTAGACCAGCAGCTGGCTGCCCGGGACGAGCATCAGCAGCAGCACGAACAGCAGCCGCGAGACCCACGGGGTGAGTCCGAACCGGCGGCCGATGCCGGCACACACACCTCCGAGGACCCGGCTGTCCCGGGGGCGGACGAGGCCCTGGTTGGCGAAGCTCGAGCGGATGCTGTCCATGGTGTTCCTTCGGTCGGGTGACTGGTGGGTCCAGCCTCGCTCCCCGCGGGGCCGTCCGCCATCGGGGTCCGCCCTGGTCCGTCCCCGACGCGGAGCCACGACCCCGGGGCAGGGTCAGGCGTCAGGGCCGGGCCGCGAGCTGCCCGATCTCGGTCGCGGTGAGTGCCCGGTCGTAGATGCGCACCTCGTCCAGGCGCCCGTCCCAGAACGCCTCCAGCAGCCCCTTGGCGGGGTTGTTCTTCGCCCCGACCGCGAGCGGCTCCGTGTTCACGCAGGTGCGGCCGGTGATCTGCCTGACGCCGGCGGCCCGACCGTCGATGTAGATCCGCAGCCGGGCGCCGTCGTACGTCGCCGACACGTGCTTCCAGACATTGACCGGGAGCGCGCGGGTGCTGTCGAAGAACTTCCAGCTGGCGTTCGCGCACCCGCCGTAGAAGCCACCGACGCGGACGAGGCCGTTCGTCCGGACGTTCATCCAGTACGCCCCGGCCTTCTCCAGGACCTCCCAGCGACCGAGCGTCTGGTCGTTCTGGATCCCGGTGTAGCGCACCCAGGCGGACAGTGTGTAGGTGTTGACGTCGAGCACCGGCGACCGGGGGACGTCGACGTACTGGTGCTGGGTGCCGGTGAGCCGGAGCGCCCGCCCGTAGCCGGCGAGACCGGTGACGAGTCGCGCGGTGCCCGAGGCCGCCACGACGTGCCCGTGGAGGGCCTGGGGGGAGGAGTCGGTGATCGTGCCCTGCGACAGCGTCTCCATCGAGTAGTCGAGGAGGAGGCCGTCCACCGGAACGGCGCGGCCGCCGGAGACGCCGGGGGCGCCGGGGCTCGGGGCGACAGGGACCGACGCCAGCAGCGCAGTGGCTGCGAGGAACGAGCCGAGGCGTCGCATGCGAGCCCCTCCCAACGACCGGACGGGAGTATTCGCCGAGGACTTCAGGGTACGCCCGGGTGGGCACGCGAGGCATCACCAATTCTGACCCGCGCTCCCGTCGCCGGATCGCTCGTTTTTGCAGTTTCGTGGCACGGGTGTGGATCGACTGTCACCGCGCTGAGGAGAACCAGGACGTAGATTCATCGTCAGAACCGCCCACGGACCCGAGACCGTGGGCGGTTCTACTTTTCTCACCGGGAGCGCGTTCGCCAGCAGCGCGTTCGCCAGCGGCGTGTCCCCGGAAGCCGGTCGCTAGCCCGGTTGGGGCTTGTGCCTCCCGCCCGACGGTGCGACGGTCCGGAGATGACCACCTCCGCCGGCCGTCCGTCTGCCCGCCGTCGCGCGACGATCGTCGGCCTCTGTGCCGCGGTGCTCGCGGCGACCGCCACCCTGGCGCCGGCCGGAGGGGCGCTGGCCAGCCAGGAGTCGCCGGCCGCGCGGACCGCCGCCGTGCAGACGCACCCGCACGGGCACGGGCACTCGCACGGGCACCCGCGTGCGCGGACGGCGACGGTGATGACCCGCAACCTCTACCTCGGCGCCGAGCTGACGACGGTGCTCACTGCCCTGGCCAGCGGCGACGACGCCGCCATCGTCGGCGCCGCGACCCAGACGTGGGCCGCCGTCCAGGCGACCGACCCCCCGGAGCGGATGGCCGCCATCGCCGACGAGATCGTGGCGGCCGATCCCGACCTGGTCGGCCTGCAGGAGGTCACCCAGTGGACGACCTACACGTTCGACCCGGTGTCGGGGGTCGTCAGCGAGCCCGTCGTCGCCTACGACTTCCTCGCCCTGCTGCTCGACGCGCTCGCCGCACGGGGCGTGCACTACCGCGCGGTCGAGGGGGCCATCGCCCACAACTTCGCGTCGCCGCCGATCCCGATCCTGGCCACCCCGACTGCCACGGTCCCGAGGGCCGCCGTCCAGCTCGCCGACCGGGATGTGATCCTGGCCCGGGACGACGTGGGCACCACGAACGCGCGGACCGGCACCTACGACACGATCGTCGGCTTCCCGTTCAACGGCACGGTGCTCCCGGTCCCTCGCGGCTGGGGCTCGGTCGACGTGACCGCACGGCGCGCGCACTTCCGGTTCGTCAACTCCCACCTGGAGGCGTTCGGCCTCCCGGGGGTGGATGCGGAGGCCGTGCGCGTCGCCCAGGTCGGTGAGCTCCTCGCGGCGCAGGACACCGTGGCGGCGCAGTCGGGCGAGCTGCCGATGGTGTACGTCGGTGACTACAACTCCGACGCGCCCGACGCGCCGGCGTACTCACGCCTCCTGGCCGGGGTCGGACAGGATGCCTGGACCCGCAGCCACCGTCACGCCGCGGGGTTGACCTGCTGCTTCGGCGCGACGGTCGACGACCCGGACAACCCGCTGACCTCGCGGATCGACCTCGTGCTGGCCAGCCCGGACGTCAGGGCGCCGCGGGCGACGGTCGTCGGCGACGAGGTCGCCGACATGACGCCGTCGGGTCTGTGGCCCTCGGACCACGCCGGGGTCGTGGCGCGGCTGGTGTTCCCCGCCGCCCGCTAGGGGCGCTCACCACCCGGCGACCCGGTCGCGGAGCCGGGTGTACGACGCGCGGACCTGCGGCGTCGGCGCCGCCTCCACCACGGTGCCCTCGGGTCGCGGCCAGTCCGGGGGTGACGCCGTGCCGGCCAGCGCCCAGGCGGCCTGCCGGGCGGCGCCGAGCGCGACGTACTCGGCCGGCGCGGGGATGGTGACGGCCTGACCGAAGACCCCGGCGGCGACCTGCTGCAGCGCCGGGCTCCGTGCCGCCCCGCCGACGAGGAGGATGTTCGCGCCGCGCTGGCCGATGTGGTCCGCCAGGTGGTCGACGGCGTCCGCGAGGGAGCAGACCAGCGCCTCGAAGGCCGCGCGGGCCAGGTCGGACCGGCCCGAGTCGCCGGTGAGACCGCTCCACACGCCGGTCGCGCCCGGGCGGTTGGGCGTCCGTTCCCCGCCGTAGTAGGGCGAGATGGTGAGCCCGTGGCAGCCGGGGGGAGCCTGCAGGGCGAGCGCGGCGAGCTCGTCGTGGCCGACGCCGAGGAGGGCGGCCTGGAGGTCCAGGATCCGTGCGGCGTTGAGCGTCACGGTCATCGGCAGGAACGAGTCCTCCGCGTCGGCGAAGCCGGTCACCGTGCCCGTCCCATCGGCGGAGGCGACCCTGCTCCGGGTCGACGCGACCCCGGAGGTGCCCACCGACACCAGGACGTCGGTCTCGCGGAGTCCCATGCCGAGGGCGGCGCCCATGTTGTCGCCCGTGCCCCCGGCGACCACGGCGCCGCCGACGGTGTGCGCGGCCACGACGCCGCCCGGCACGACCCGGGGGAGGGCGACCTCGTGGCCGAGCGCGGAGTGCGCCAGCTCGGGGCGCCAGCGGTCCTCGACCGTCGAGAAGTAGCCCGTGCCGGAGGCGTCGCCGCGGTCGGTGAAGGGGTCGGTGCCCGGCTCGCTCAGGTGCGCCGAGAGGTAGTCGTGGGGGAGCAGCACGCGCGCCGTCCTGGCCGCCGCCCCGGGCTCGGCGTCGCGCATCCACCGCAGCTTCGTCGCGGTGAACGACGCCACCAGGACGCTGCCCACGAGGCGGGCACACTCGTCCGGTCCACCCCACTCCCGGACGAGGTCCTCGGCGGCGCCAGCCGACCGTAGGTCGTTCCACAGCAGGGCCTTCCGCACGGGTTCTCCCGCAGCGTCGAGGGCGACCATGCCGTGCTGCTGGGCCCCCACGGAGAGGGCGGCCGCCCGGTCCAGGAGCCCGTCACACGCCTCGTCGACCGCGGCCAGCCACGCGCGCGGGTCGACCTCGGTGCCCGGCGGGTGGGGCACCTGTCGCTGGTCGAGCACGGTCCCGTCGTCGGCGTCGACGAGCAGGGCCTTGGTCGATTGGGTCGAGGAGTCGATCCCGAGGACGGCTGTCATGGGCGGTATTCAGACGGACGCCGCGGGGCACGTCAAGGCCTCGTACCGGTCGGCAAGAAGTTCGCGCGGAGTGGTTGACGTCACATCCACGGAGGGTTAGTTTGTTGCAGCAACCGACAAATTAGGTGATCTGGACCACACGACGGGGGTGACGGGATGCGAGCACGCGACGGATGGGTCGCCGGGGCCAGCACGGCCGACCAGGTCGCCGTGCGCCGCCACAACCTCGCCGTCGTCATGGATCACCTCCGCCGTTCCGGACCCGCGTCCCGCGCCCGGATCGCGGCGGACACCGGCCTCAACAAGGCCACCGTCTCGAGCCTCGTGGCCGAGCTGGGGGAGCGTGGCCTGGTGGTCGAGGGAGAGACCGAGCGCGGCGCCGTGGGTCGCCCCGGGCTCGTGATCGAGCTGGACGCCACCGCCCACGTGGCGATCGGCGCCGAGGTCAGCGTCGACTACGTCTCGGTGCTGGCCATGAACCTGCGCGGCGACCCCGTCGCGGAGCGACGCCTCGCCCTGGACGCCAGCCGTCTCTCGCCGGAGGCGAGCCTCGGCCGCCTGGCCGAGCTGACCCGCGACGTGCTCGACGAGCTCGCCGACGACGCGACCGTGGTGGGTCTCTCGGTGGCGATCCCGGGCCTGGTCGAGTCCGAGAGCGGCATCGTCCACGCCGCCCCCAACCTGGGCTGGCGCGAGGTGCGGGTCGCGAAGCTGCTGCGTGACCTGCTCGGCGACCTGCCCAGCGGCCCCGGCGTCGAGATCGTCCTGGACAACGAGGCCAACCTCGCAGCACTCGCCGAGCTGGACCTGCGCGGGAGCGCGGCCCCCGACGAGTTCATCCTGCTCATGGGCGGCGTCGGCATCGGCGGCGGTCTCGTCACGGCCGGACAGCTCCTGCGCGGAGCGTGCGGCTTCGCCGGCGAGGTCGGACACATCCAGGTGACCCCGTCCGGGGAGACCTGCCGCTGCGGTCGGCGTGGGTGCTGGGAGACCGTGATCGGGCTGCACGCCCTGCTGGCGCTGGCGGCCCCTGCGGACGACGTCGTACGAGACCCGTCCGTCGACCTCGACGAGCGCCTGGCCGAGCTGCGCGACCGGGCGGAGCGCGGCGACGCCCGCACCCTGGATGCGATCGCCACCATCAGCGCGGCCCTGGCCAGCGGCGCCGGCACCCTCCTCAACGTCTTCAACCCGCGCCTGCTGGTCCTCGGCGGCTACTTCGCGGTGCTGCAACCGTGGATCGAGCCGGGACTGCGCGAGGCGCTCGACGAGCAGGTCTTCGCCCCGCGGTCCGGCGGGTGCCGCGTGGAGTTCTCCAGCCTCGGCTACTCGGCCGCGGTGCGCGGGGGCGCGATCGCGGCGGCGTCGATCGTGTTCGACAACCCCTCCGCGCTGCCCCTCAGCCCACATGTCCCCCTGGTCAAGGAGGTCGGTCCGGCATGACCAGCCCAAAGGCGCTGCTGCGCATGAGTGGAATCGTCAAGGAGTTCCCCGGGGTCAAGGCCCTCGGCGGCGTCGACCTCGACGTGCGCGCCGGGGAGGTGCACTGCCTGCTCGGACAGAACGGCGCCGGCAAGTCCACGCTCATCAAGATCCTGTCCGCGTCCTACCAGCCCGACGCCGGAGTCATCCACATCGACGACGTCGAGACCACCCTGCCCACACCGATCTCCGCGATCCGGGTGGGCATCTCCACCATCTACCAGGAGCTGGACCTGGTGCCCGGGCTGACGGTCGCGGAGAACGTCTTCCTCGGCCACGAGCAGTCGGTGGCGGGGTTCTCCCAGCGCTCGCAGAGCAACCGGGCGGTGCGCGAGCTGATGGCCCGACTCGGGCACAGCGAGATCTCGCCGACGCGACTGGTGGGGAGCCTCTCCCCGGCCGGCCAGCAGATCGTCAGCATGGCGCGTGCGCTCTCGCACGACACCCGCCTGCTCATCCTCGACGAGCCGTCCGCGGTGCTCGACCAGGAGGAGGTCGACAACCTCTTCCGGGTCATCCGGGGGCTGACGGCCGAGGGCGTCGCCGTCGTCTACATCTCTCACCGCCTGGAGGAGATCCGCCAGATCGGGGACCGCATCACGGTCCTCAAGGACGGGATCACCGTCGCCACCGGGCTCGAGGTCGCCGAGACCCCCACCGCCACGCTCATCCGGCTGATGACGGGCCGCTCGATCGAGTACGTCTTCCCGCCCCGTCCCGACGCCCCGGCCGACCGCGGCCCGGTCGTGCTCGAGGCCCGCGACCTCTCGCTCGCCGGGGTCTTCGAGCGCATGGACCTGACCGTGCACGCCGGCGAGATCGTGGGCCTCACCGGCCTGGTGGGCGCGGGCCGCTCGGAGATCCTCGAGACGTTGTACGGCGCCCGCCGGGCCACCACGGGCACGGTCGCMGTCGACGGGACCCAGCTCCGCAAGGGGTCGGTCCCGGCCGCCGTGCGGGCCGGCGTCGGCCTGGCCCCCGAGGAGCGCAAGAGCCAGGGCCTGCTGCTCGACGAGGCCGTCTATCGCAACATCACCGTCTCGTCGCTGAGCCGCTTCGCCCGGGGCGGCTTCCTCAACAGCGCCGCCGAGCGGAGCCGCGCCGAGGAGCTGACGACCTCGCTCGACGTACGCCCCACGGGCGTCACGCGGGCGGTGCGCACCCTGTCGGGCGGCAACCAGCAGAAGGTCGTGCTCGCGCGGTGGCTGCTGCGCGACTGCCGCGTGCTGCTCCTCGACGAGCCCACGCGGGGCGTGGACGTCGGGGCCCGCAGCGAGATCTACCAGCTGATCCGGAGCCTGGCCGACGCCGGCGTCGCCGTGGTCGTCGTGTCCAGCGAGGTCGAGGAGGTCCTCGGCCTGTCCGACCGGGTCCTGGTGGTCCGCGAGGGCGCCGTCGTCCACGAGGCCCCGGCCACCGATCTCGACGAGGCCAGGGTGCTGGACCTCGTGATGGAAGGAAGAGTCGCATGAGCAAGGACACCCCCGTGGACACCTCGCAGGGCACGGCCGGGACCACCGGCGGGAGCGAACGGGTCGAGGCGGAGGCGCTGCGGGCCGGCCGGTCCCCGGGCGGCGCGATGGCCGTGCTGCGCACCAGCGCCGGGCGCAACCTCGGCCTCGTGGTCGCGCTCGCGGTGATCTGCCTGGTCGGCACCGTGACCGCCGGCGACCGCTTCGCCGACTGGGACAACGTGCTGACCATCCTCAAGCTTGCCTCGGTGATCGGCGTGGTCAGCATCGGGATGACCTTCGTCATCACCGGAGGCGGGATCGACCTCAGCGTCGGCGCGATCGTGGCGCTGTCCTCGGTGTGGTGCACGACCCTGGCCACCCAGACGATGGCCGAGGACACCCACTGGATCGTCATGGTGCTGGTCGCCCTGGCCGTCGGCGCAGGGTGTGGCCTGATCAACGGCGTGCTGATCGCCTACGGCCACATCGTGTCGTTCATCGCCACCCTCGCGATGCTGGCCAGCGCCCGCGGGCTCGCCGAGCTGATGAGCGACCGCAAGACCCAGATCGTCCGGGTGGAGAGCTTCAAGGACTTCTTCGGCGCCGAGCTCTTCGGGATCCCGCTGCTGGTGGTCATCTTCGGCGTCGTCGCGGCGATCGGCTGGGTGCTGCTCAACCGGACCACCTTCGGACGCCGCACCCTCGCCGTCGGCGGCAACCCGGAGGCCGCGCGGCTCGCCGGCATCAACGTCAAGCGGCACACGGTGATGCTCTACGTGCTCGTCGGCCTGTGC
>NZ_JBFUMD010000026.1:0-16296 GCF_054049555.1 Nocardioides sp. P5_C9_2 | reverse complement strand
CCCGGGAAGGCCTTGTCCATGGTGTCGAAGAAGGCGGCCGTCTCCTCCGGGGTGATCCGGTGCCAGACGACCTCCTTGAAGCCGACGACGTCGTAGTCGTCGGCGTCGAGGTTGCCGATCACGCCGGTCGTGACGACGTCGTTCATCGCCTGCATGAACGCGCTGCGGCGGATCGCCTTGAGCCCGTAGAAGGCCGACACCACGTTGCGCGACCCCTGCTCGCCGTGCAGCTCGCGGAAGGCCCGCACCCGTGCGAGCGCGCGGTAGAGGTCGAGCAGGTAGAGGTCGTTCTCCCCGCGCACCAGCACCCGCGGGAAGGCGTTGAGCAGGCCCTGCACGAGCGTCGACCCCGACCGCCCGTAGGTCACCACGAAGACGTAGCCGTACCGCTCGCGCGAGCGCCGCTCGGCGGCGTGCGCGAGGCCGGCCCGGAAGCCCTCCTCCCGCGCCCGGTCCGCGCGTGCGTCGAGACGGCGACGGACCGGGGGCGGGAGGTACACGGGTCAGGCCTTGAGCTTGTAGTCCTTGAGGACCGACCGGCCGATGATCATCTTCTGGATGTCGGAGGTCCCCTCCCCGATGAGCATGAACGCCGCCTCGCGGTAGAGCCGCTCGATCTCGTACTCCTTGGAGTACCCGTAGCCGCCGTGGATGCGGAACGACGCCTCGACGACCTCGTTGCAGTACTCGCTCGCGAGCATCTTGGCCATCCCGGCCTCGACGTCGTTGCGCTCGCCCTTGTCCTTGGTGCGGGCCGCACGGACCATCATCGTGTGCGCGGTCTCGACCTTGGTCGCCATCTCCGCGAGGCGGAACAGGATCGCCTGGTGCTCGGCGATCGGCTTGCCGAAGGTCTCCCGCTGCTGGGAGTAGGCCACCCCGAGCTCGAAGGCCCGGTTGGCGATGCCGCAGGCGCGGGCGGCGACGTTGACGCGGCCGACCTCGACGCCGTCCATCATCTGGTAGAAGCCCTTGCCCGGCTCCCCGCCCAGGATCTGCTCCGCTGCGATCTGGTGGTTCTCGAAGACCGCCTCGGTGGTGTCGACGCCCTTGTAGCCCATCTTGTCGATCTTGCCGGGGATGGTCAGCCCGGGCGCGGTCTCGCCGAAGCCGGGCTCCTTCTCCACCAGGAAGGTCGTCATGTTCTTGTAGACGCTGTCCGCGCCCTCGTCGGTCTTGACCAGCACCGCGATCAGCGTCGAGGAGCCGCCGTTGGTCAGCCACATCTTCTGGCCGTTGATCGTGTAGTCCCCGTCGTCGCCGCGGGTGGCCTTGGTCCGGATCGCCGACACGTCGGAGCCCAGCGCGGGCTCGGACATCGAGAACGAGCCGCGCACCTCGCCGGTCGCCATCCGCGGCAGGTACTTCTTCTTCTGCTCCTCGGTGCCGTGCTGCATCAGCATGTAGGCCACGATGAAGTGGGTGTTGATGACGCCCGACACGCTCATCCAGCCGCGCGCGATCTCCTCCACGCACAACGCGTAGGTCAGCAGCGACTCCCCCAGCCCGTCGTACTCCTCGGGGATCATCAGCCCGAAGATCCCCAGCTCCTTGAGACCCTCGACGATCTCGGTGGGGTACTCGTCCTTGTGCTCCAGCTCGGTCGCGACCGGGAGGATCTTCTCGTCCACGAACTGGCGCACCGCCTTGAGGATCTCGCTCTGGTCCTCGGTGAGTCCGTCGGTCTGGCACAGGCGACCCATGGCGGGAGTCCTTCCGTTGGGGGGCACACGGCTGGTTACCAGCCGGTAGTCCTGACAGCCTAGGCGCGAAGGCACCCGTGCTGGCACATGAGAGTAGTCACAGCGACTCAGGTGCCCCGCAGGGCCTGGCGCAGGCGGGACAGCCGCGAGGGCGCACCGCCGGGCTCGGCGGGTCGGCCGGCACGTGCGGCACGCCGCTGCAGGTCGCCCATCAGGGTCGCGACCAGGTCGAGGGCCACGTCGGCGACCTCGGCGTCGGTCACCGAGTCGGGGTGCCGCCGCGGCGCCAGGTCCTGGGGCACGCGCAGCAGGTCCAGGTCCCCCACGACGTCGTACGGCGCGGCGCGCAGTCGCTCCACCGCCCGCTCCCCCCGGCGGCGGGCGTCGGCCACCTGGTCGTCGGCGGGCCAGAAGGGCTCCCCGCGCCGCGGCACCAGACGCTCGTCGGCGAGGAACGAGCGCAGCCACACACCCCGGGCGCGGGCGGTGTTGAAGCCGGTCAGCCGCTCGTTGAGCCGACGCAGCGTCTCTGCCTCCACGACCCCCATCGAGGAGTTGGCGAAGCCCTGGGCGGGATCGCACGTGGCCGGGTCGATGCCGAGCACGCCGGCGAACCGCTCCCACAGCACCTCGCGGGGCGACCCGGGGGGCGGTGGCGTGATGACGTGCAGCCGCCCGGGGGACACCGCGGGCGCCCACCGCTCCAGCACCAGCCCGAGGTCGAGGGCGCGCCAGTCCCACACCGCGCGGGGGTCCGCGGACTCCGACCGGCCGTAGTCGGCGAGCGGGGTCGTGGCCTTGTTCTTCAGCGACTCCTGCCAGCTCGAGGTGAGGAGCGCGAGGGGCTCGCGGGTGGTGATCACCACGTGCACCTCCGCCGGTGCGAGCTCCGAGACCATCCGCTCCGCCTGATCGGCGGAGGCGGCGCAGAAGAACTCGTGGCTGATCAGCGCGTCGCCCGACCACGCGGCCACGTCGGCGCGTACCCGGTCCCACGCCCCGGGGGCCTCCGGCCCGCGGCGGGCGATGCCGGGGTCGTCGCGCACGATCATCGAGCTCAGCAGGTGGTCGCTCTTGCGTGCCCCGGGCAGCAGCAGCCCGGCCTCCCGCAGGCGCTCACGCCCGGGCCAGGCGATCGCCTGGAGGTAGGAGGTGCCCGTCTTGGGCAGCCCGATGTGCACGAAGGCGCGGCGGCTCACGGGTGGGTCCTCACGACCCCAGCTCGTCGACGTACCGCTGGACCCTGGACGCCTCGGCGCCCGGCAGCAGCTCGGTGACGACGTCGAGGAGCTCGGCGAAGCGCTGGTGCAGCACGGCGCCCTCCTCGACCCGCGCCGTCAGGGCGGCGACCYGGGCCTCCAGGTCCTGCACCCGCACCTCGAGATCCTTCCTGGACCCGCTCTCGGACACTCTGCCGGGCAACTTCATCGCCACTCCACCTCCAGGCGGCAGGACCGCCACTGCTTGCCGTCGGACAACTCTTCGCCGTAGCCGTAGTCGATCGCCTCGCCCACCAGGTCGACCCGGTCGGTGACCACCCCACCACGTCGCTCCACGTCCGCGACGACGGCGGCCACCTCGAGCGGCCGCACCAGCGACGGTCGACCCTCGGGGTCGCTGATCGGGTCGGTCAGGAACTCCAGGTGCACCCGCTCGCCGGGCCGCAGCACCATCGACACGAGCCGCCAGAAGTTGTCGACGCCGTACGCCGACGTCGAGTCGATGAGGTGCCGCGCGAGCACCGTGCGCCGCCCCGGCCGGGCCGACAGCAGCGCGCCCCAGGACAGCACGTGGCGCAGCTCGAGGAGGTTCATGGTGCGCAGCTCGGCGGGCCACCCCTGCTCGGCGGCCCTGGCCGCGATGAACTGCATGGCGACGCCGGAGTAGTCGAGCCCGACCGCGGGGCGCCCCTGCTTGGCCAGCCAGCGCACGTCACGGCCGCGACCGCATCCGACGTCGAGCACCCACGTGTCGGGGTCCTCGCGTGCGTGCAGGAGGCGGGAGACGTCGTGGGGCGGCTGGTACGGCGGCAGCAGGCGGGCCAGCCCGTAGCGGTGGTCCCACGCGGCGCGGTGCAGCCGGGTGCCGCGGAACCACTCGTCGAAGCGGCGCTGGACGCCCGGGTCCTTCTCGTAGCGGAAGGCCGGGTCCGGCACCCGCCACCCCGGGCCGTAGGTCTCGGTCAGCAGCCGCTCCGGGTCCGCGGGCGCCGGGAGCTCCCTGCCGTCGAGCGTGACCGTGCCCAGGGGGAAGACCCACTCGCGCTCGTACGGCGCCCAGATCTCACCGAGCAGCGCGAGGTGTCCCTCGGTGAAGAAGCCGCCGAAGACGTCGAGCCCGCGCACCGAGCCGTCGGCGTCCGGGACGTCGATCTTGAACGCTCCCCCGCTGTGCCGGCTGGTGGCGTAGCCCTGCCGCTCGACGGCGCGCTGGACACGGTGGGACTCGCGGATCACGTCGATCGGGTGCGTGTGGTGGCTGACGTAGCCGACGTCCGCGTCGTTGTCGTGGCCCAGGAAGGTGCCCTCGCGGACGGCGCCGAGCAGGGTGCCGTACGCCGGGAAGGCCTCCAGGCCTTGCTCGTGGAGCAGGCCGAGCACCGTCTCCAGCGCGTCGAGCAACGGCGTGAGCTCGCCGGCGCCCTTCGTTTCGAAGGTCTTGACCAGGCGGCCGTACATGTCGATCCCGAGCGGCGCGCCGTCGCGACCGACCACGGTCAGCCGACGGTCCTCGGTGCCGAGGCGGACCTCCTCGTCGATCACGACGGTGCCGTCGCCGAGCACGATGCCCACCCGGGTGGTGCCCTCGAGGTGGAGGGCGAGGCGCTCGGGCCACGCCAGCGAGCGACTGCCGTCCGACCCCTCGGCGGCGGTGCTGTCGCGCACCGACCAGAACGACCAGATCCGGCGGCCGTCGAAGGAGAGGTTGCAGAGCACGTCCTCGGTGGCGACGAAGCGCAGCCCGTCGTCGTCGACGCGGACGTCACGCAGCGGCGGCGCGCTCGGGGAGTCGGTCATGGGCGGCGATCACACCCGGCCGAGGAACCGGTCCGGGATGCGGGCGAAGGGTCGGTTGCGCATGGCCTGCACCTGCCCGCCGCCCACGGCCCGCCACACGTCGGGGGCACTCTGCTCGACGATGGTCGGCAGCTTCTTCAGCGGCGGACCGAAGGGCTTGATCTCGTCGTGGTCGATGTCGGCGGTGATCTCGTCGAGCAGGTCGACCATGTCGCCGCCGCTGCGCTCCCAGCTGGTGCGAGCGGCGCGGCCCTCGCTGGTGAACATGGCGTGCCGGTGGTCGGCGACGGCCTGGAGGTGGTCGCGGTCGGCGAACTTCATGTGGAACATGTAGAGCTCGGGGTCGACCTCGAAGGGGCACTTGATGCCGTGCGAGGCCAGCGCCCAGGGGGCGGGGTCCCACTTGAGGGACGGCTTGCACATCAGCGGCAGGAACTTGGCCAGCCGACGCTGTCCCAGGATCGGCTCGCCGTCGACCAGCGCGGGCTCGCGGGCGACGTCGTGGACGACGTTGAGGCCCATCACCCCGACCGCCGGGCGCCCCTCGCGGGCGGCCACGAAGTGGCGCAGCGACTCGTGCACCTTGGGGTCCGCGACGATGAACTCGTCCACGTCGCAGAAGATGGTGGCGTCGTACGCCTCCAGCAGCCCGGCCGACAGGCCGCCGAGCATCCCCATGCGCGCGGGCTCGAAGGACTTCTTGGCGGTCAGCGGCGGGATCCGCAGCACCGGGCAGGGCAGGTCGTCGGTGGAGCCGTCGGAGCTGTTGTCGTCGACCACGATGAGGTTCTCGGCCCCCACCTCGCGGGCGTAGTGGTCGACCCAGCGGCGCAGCATGGTGCCCTCGTCGCGGGCCATCGTGATGACGGCGACGTGCGGAAGGCCGCTCATCGGCCGACCTTCCGGAGCCGGGCGATCCGGCGACGGTGCTTGCCCTCGCGCTCGACGCCGATCTGCACCATCCGGGACAGGCCCTCCATCGCGGCGTCCAGCTGCTGCTGGGTCGAGACCTGCGAGGGGTGCACGCCCGGGACCGGCCTGGGCAGCAGCTCGTCGAGGTCGCCGATCACCCGGTGCCGCTGCCGGCGGAGCGCCGCGACCTCGGCGGCCCCACGCTTCATCACCCAGCGCTCCTCGAGGCCGAGGCGGGGCTCCTGGCCCTGCCGGGCCACGAGGCCGCGCTTGGTGAGCAGGTGCTTGACCAGCAGGTCGTAGTGCTTGTCGTCGGTGAAGCCGTCGGCCTCCAGCAGCGCGTTGAGGTGCTGCAGGGTCATCGCGGTCGCCAGCCCGATGGACGGGTTGGCCCGCACGTCGAGCTCGAAGGCCTGCGGGTCGAGGTGCAGGACCTGCGCGAAGCGCTCCCACAGCAGGCTGGACGGGGCACCCTTCGGGGGCACCGTCATCAGCGTGAAGTGGTCCTCCCCGACCGCCGCCGCCCAGCGGGCGGCGATGTCGGCGAGACCCTGGTGGTTCCAGAAGTTGCGGGCCACCGGCTGCGAACGGTCCTCGGAGCGTACGGCGGCGAGGTAGGCGTCCCAGTCGACCGCGGAGCCGTTCTGCACCGACTCCAGCCACATGGCGGCGATGTTGCGGGCCAGGTCACGCCCGGTGAGCACGACCTGCAGGTCGCCCTCCAGCGCGTCGCGCAGCAGCTCGATCTTGGCGGTGACGCGTGGGGCCAGGAACTCCATCGAGACCACCGACGTGCCCGGCGTCGCGTTGATCTCCTCGACGAGCCGCAGCCACGGGCCGGCCGGGTCGAGGGGCTCCTGGCGGGGTCCGCCGTGCGCGATGAGGTCCTGGACCGCGCCCACCTGGTCGCGCCAGCGCTCCCCGGCGAAGGAGATCCCGTGCCCGGCCAGCGCCTCGCGGTTGTTGCCGAGGACGTTCTGGATGAAGCTGGTGCCCGACTTCATCGAGCCGATGTGGAGGACGACGCGCTCAGCCACGTCCACTCCCCTTCCAGGTGCCGGTGCAGCCGACCCCGTTTGGCCGGTAGTGCGGTGGTGCCGGGGCCGACCCTACCGAGTCGGCTCCGGCACGGCGTGGCTGGCCGCTCCACAGGGGTTCGTCAGGGCAGGCGTACGTCGACCAGCGCCATGTTGTGGTCGGTGACCAGGCTCAGCAGCGGCGGGCGGGTGTACTCGAAGTTGGAGTACGTGGCCTCGGGCGAGCCGAAGACCCAGTCCACGCGCATCCGGCTCGGCGGGTTGGTGCACCTGCCGGTGGCGTCGTCGTACGCACCGCCGAAGGGGCTGACCAGGTCGGTCTTGGCCAGGACCTTGCAGAGGATCTCGCGCTTCTCGTTGAAGTCGCCCACGTAGAACACCGGGGTGCCGGTCGCACGCAGCTCGTTGATCTTCGCGATCTGCACGTTGCTCGCCTTGTTGCGCTTGAACTGGTAGTCCCACGGGGCGTTGTGGATGTTGATCACGTAGATCTCCTTGCCCGTGACCTTGTGGCGCAGCTTGACGATCGGGCGCGGCAGCTCCTTGCTGATAAACTGGTTCATCATGGTGCTGGCCTCGACCAGCTCCCAGACGCTGGTGCGCCACGCGAGCGCGGCCTCGGCCGAGTCGTCGCCGGCCTCGGGGCGGGGGTAGACGTCCCAGGTGCCGCGGGTGGCCTTCAGCAGGTGCGCGGTCTGGTCGGCGTTGGCCTCCTGGAGGCCCATGATGTCGATCGCGGAGTTGTCGAGCTGGTCTGCCATCCAGGTCATCCGCGTGGTGGCGGGAGCGTAGGAGTCGTCACCGGCGTACGGACGCGTGTGACCGTTGCCCAGCGCGTTGACGCTCGCGATGCGGAAGTCGGTGACCCCGGCCGGGTCCGCCGGCGGGAGCGGCTCGACCTCGGTCGGGGACGGGCTGCTGGTGAGCGTGCCGTTGCCGAGCTGGGCCCGGTCGTTCTGGCCCCAGCAGTACGGCGAGCCGGCGGTCGTGAGGCCGCAGACGTGACGCCAGCCGCCCTCGATCTCCCGCATGTCGGCCGGGCCGGCCTCGGGTGTGGTGGTGAACGGCTTGGTGCCGTCGCCGATCACCCCGTAGGCGTTGTTGCCCCAGCACTGCACGCGCGCCTTGTCGTCGATGGCGCAGGAGGCGCCCTCGGTGGTGGTGATGTCGACGGCCCGGAGGCCACCGACCTGGCGCGGGGTGGGGGTGGTGGTCACGGTGCCGTCGCCGACCTGGCCGAAGGTGTTGCGGCCCCAGCAGAAGACCTCACCGCTGGTGTTGCGGGCGCACGTGTGGGTCCACGAGGTGGAGACCTCGGCCCAGTTGCTGGCGGTGCCGACCCGGGTGGGCTTGGACTTGCCGGCGTAGCTGCCGTGGCCGAGCTGGCCGAACAGGTTGCCACCCCAGCAGTAGAGCGTGCCGTTCTTCTTGATCGCGCAGACGAAGCGGCTGCCGACCGAGACCGAGTCCCAGTTCTTGCCCTTCTTGACCAGGGTGGGCTTGGTGCGCACCTTGGCCTTGCCGCCGTCGCCGACCTGCCCGGCGGCGTTGTCGCCCCAGCAGTAGAGCTGCGTCTGGGCGGTGATGCCGCACGTGTTGAACCAGCTGGCGTTGACCGCGGTCCACTTCTTGTTCTTGGCGATCACGACGGGCCGGGTGCGCGGCTTGGTGCTGCCGTCGCCGAGCTGGCCGCGGTGGTTGACGCCCCAGCAGAAGAGCCGCTGGTTCTTCTTGATGCCGCAGGTCGAGCCACCGCCGGCCGACACGCGACGCCAGGGCTTGCCCTGGGTGACCCGCTGCGGGGTCGGGGTCTGGGTCCCCTTCCTGCCGTCGCCGAGCTGGCCGAAGGAGTTGCGCCCCCAGCACAGCAGCGACCCGTCGCCGGGAAGACGGCAGGTGTGCTCTCCCCCGCTGGAGATCGCCTCCACGCCGGCCCGACGGCGTGCGAGCGTCGTGGTGGCCGCCGTCCCCGCCAGGGTGGTCGTGCCGACCCCGGTCGTGGCCGTCCCGGCACCCGCGGGGGCGGCCAGCGCGATCGGGGACAGCAGGCTCAGGACCAGGGCGATGAGGGCGGCGTACGCCTTCATGGCAACCTCCGGGGTAGGCAGTGCAGCGGAGCGGACATCACGAGTAACACCAGTCACGGTAGGTCACAAACACCACAGTGACCAGACCGCGGGCCCTCTCGCGGGACCCACGCCGTGACGCGGGCCCCGTGCTCGAGACGTCGGTGGGGCTCAGTCGCGCGCCGGCTGCATGGCGCCCATCCCCATCTCCGCGCGGATCTGCGCGTAGGGGTCGAAGCCCGGAGCCTGGCGCAGGATGATCTCCTTGATGAGGTCCTGTCCCTGCGGCGGCGGGTTCTTGAAGAGGTAGTTGATGAACTTCGAGTAGGCCTTCTCCAGCTTGAGGCTGTTGATGATGAAGCCCTGCTCGTCCGAGAGCGTCGCCATGCCGGAGAAGTTGGCGCTGCCCTGGTAGACGACGTGCGCCTGGCGGTTGTGCCCGTAGTGGCCGGAGATCGTCAGCGCCTTCATGTGGACGTAACGGTCCACGAAGCCGTCGCCGTTGGTGTCCTCGAGGATCGTGCGCCGCGGGATGTCCTCGAGGAGCTTGCGCGAGTTGTTGTTGAGAACGCCGTAGACGAGCTTGATGTTGCAGCCGGCCTTCTTGAGGTTCTTGAGCTTGCCGGCGATCGCGGAGCCCGGCCGGCCGTTGAAGACGGCCTGCGAGACGCGGATGACGGTCTTGCCGTTCTTGCCGGCGTCGCCGCGCGCGCCGCTGCACTTCACCTGGTCGAGCAGGCGGACGACGTTGTGGTTGCGCAGCTTGCCCATCTGCGGGAAGAACCAGCCGTCGTAGTTCTTGTCGTCGAAGGTGCGGAAGGCGGGCTTGACCTGGCGGTCGCGCGACATCTCCTTGAAGACGGTGGTGTACGCGTCGTAGGTGGCCTGGCGGCCCTGCACGGTGAGCATGTCGTTCCACTGGTTGTACGCCGCGGCGTCGGTGAGGTTGGCCGACGTCGACATCACGACGAGGTTGCGCCCGCCGGTGCGGCTGAACACGAACCACTTGCCGTGCTGGATGCCCTCCTTGCCCCGGCAGGAGTTGCGGCAGGTGCGCGCCCAGCTCTTCAGGTAGCCCGGGCGCTTCTTGTTGCCCTGCTCCAGGGCCCGCTGGACCTGCCAGAAGTAGCCGTTGGAGCGGCTCTGGCTCTCGGCGAGGCCGTTGGCCATGATCAGCCGGACGCTCACGCCGCGCCTGTGCGCCGCGATGATGTCGTTGACGAAGAGCTGGTTGCTGAAGTTCCAGGTGACCAGCTTCATCGACTCGCCCTTGGGCGTGTTGGCGATGGCGCTGCGGATGTAGCGGTTGATCTTGTGCGACTGCTGGGGGTCGCGCGGCTCGTTGAAGCGCACGCCGTTGCGGGGGTGCCAGGTCTTGGTGGCGCCCTGCGTCGGGTCCTCGGTGGGCGTGGGCGGCACCGGAGTGGGGGTGGCCGTGGTCGGCACCGGCGTGGGGGGCGTCGTCGTCGGCACCGGGGTCGGCACCGGGGTCGGCACCGGGGTGGGGGTCGGGGTCGCGGTGGGCGCGGCGGCAGCGACGGGCTCCCCGGCGCTGGCCTGCGTCGCGAGGAAGGTCAGCGGTGCGAGCAGCGCGAGGGCCGCGACCGCGGCCGTGACGGAACGTGTGGACTTCATGGTGATGGGATTCCCCTGGGTGTCGAGACCGTGTGTGTCGTGGCCGTGTGGCGCCACCGTCGGCGGCCTGAGTCCGCCGTCCGGGTGGCGGGATCAGGCGGATGGTGTGATCAGGCCTGGCAGGCCGCCAGCGCGGACTGGAACTGCTCGCTGGTGGCGGTGTCGCCGACGTCGTTGACCCGGTTGCCCCGCAGGGCGTAGAAGCGGTCGGCGTGGATGATCATCGGGCTGCCGAAGCCGCACATCTTCTTCTCGGGCTTGACGGCGGTGCCGTCCTGCGAGCAGGCCGTGTAGTCCTTCGGGAGGTCGAGCCCGTCGACCCACACGTCCTCGCACACCGGCAGCCCGTTGGACGGGTCGGTCGCCGGCTCGGCCGGGGCCCCCGACTCGGTGGGCGTCTCGGTGGGCGACTCCGTGCTGGAGGACTCGGAGCTGGTGGGATCGGAGGCCTGCTCGTCACCGGACTCGTTGCCGCAGGCACCGAGCGCCGACGCTCCGAGGACCAGGGCGCAGAGCAGCACGCCCGAGCGGGCAGAGCTCTTCATGAAGGCGACCATGCGTTCCACTGTAGGTGACGTGGTGGCCTCCACGTCATCGTCACGCCGGCGCGCGTCGGAGCGGTAGCCTTCCCTGCCGGAGCACCATCGGGGACGAGGAGGCGCGATGAGCACCACACCGAGCAGGGTCTTCCTCGCCCGTCTCGTCGGACTTCCGGTGTTCGACCCCTTGGGTGACCAGGTCGCCAAGGTGCGCGACGTCGTCGTGGCGCTCCGCACCGACACCACCCAGCCCCGCGTGCTGGGCCTGGTGGCGGAGGTCTTCGGTCGCAAGCGCATCTTCGTGCCGATGACCCGCGTCACCAACATCGACTCCGGGCAGGTGCACACCACCGGCCTGCTCAACATGCGCCGGTTCGAGCAGCGCTCCACCGAGACGCTCGTCATCGGCCAGATGCTGGACCGACAGGTCACCGTCACCGCCACCGGGGTGACGGGCACCGTCTACGACGTGGGCATGGAGCAGGCCCGCAACCGCGACTGGGTGCTCTCCCGGGTCGCGATCCAGGAGCCGTCCAAGGGCTTCCGCCGGCGCGGCCAGACCCACACCGTGGAGTGGCGCGACGTCACCGGCCTCGCACGCCGCCAGGACGCGCAGGGCGCCACCCACCTGATCGCGGCGCTCAACGACATGAAGCCGGCCGACGCCGCCAACATGATCCACGACCTGCCCCCGGAGCGGCGGATCGCCGTGGTCGCCGCCCTCGACGACGAGCGCCTCGCCGACGTGCTCGAGGAGCTGCCCGACGAGGACCAGGTCGAGATCCTCGAGCAGCTCGACTCCGAGCGGGCGGCGGACATCCTCGAGGAGATGTCGGCCGACGACGCCGCCGACCTCATCGCCGACCTCAACCCGGAGACCGCCGCCACCCTGCTCGGCCTGATGGAGCCCGACGAGGCCGAGGACGTACGACGCCTCATGTCCTACGTCGAGGACACCGCCGGCGCGATGATGACGCCCGAGCCGGTCATCCTCGGCCCCGACGCCACCATCGCCGACGCGCTCGCGCACGTGCGCAACCCGGAGCTGACGCCGGCCCTCGCCGCGCTGGTCTACGTCTGCCGCCAGCCCCTCGAGACCCCCACCGGCAGGCTCCTCGGCGCCGCGCACATCCAGCGACTGCTCCGTGAGCCCCCGTCGACCCTGGTCGCCGCGGCGCTCGACGAGTCCCTCGACCCGCTGCGGCCCAACGCCGGGATCGACGAGGTCGCGGCCCACCTCGCGACGTACAACCTCGTCGCCGCCCCCGTCGTCGACGACGAGGGTCGGCTGCTGGGCGCGGTGACCGTGGACGACCTGCTCGACCACATGCTCCCCGACAACTGGCGTGACCACGCCGTGCGTCCGGGACCCATCAGCCGTCACGACGTGGGCGGCACGCGAGGCGGTGGCCGATGAGCGACGCCCGCGCCCGCGCCCGCCTCGACACACCGCGTGACGCGCGCCGCCACCTCGTGCGGCGGCCCAGCTACGACTCCGACGCCTTCGGGGTCTTCGCCGAGCAGTTCGCCCGGTTCATGGGGACCGCGAAGTTCCTCATCTACATGACGCTGTTCGTGGTCGTGTGGATCATCTGGAACGCCGTCGCCCCGACGGACCTCCGGTTCGACCCGTTCCCGTTCATCTTCCTGACCCTGATGCTCAGCCTCCAGGCGTCGTACGCCGCCCCGCTGATCCTGCTGGCGCAGAACCGCCAGGAAATGCGCGACAAGGTGGTCGCCGAGCAGGACCGGCAGGCCAATGCCCGGGCCCACGCCGACATGGAGTTCCTGGCCCGTGAGGTGGCCTCGCTGCGGATGTCCGTGGGCGAGGTCGCGACCCGCGACTTCCTGCGCTCGGAGCTGCGTGGGCTGATGAGCGACATCGAGCAGCTGAACCGGCCCGAACCGCCGGAGGACACACCCGGCTCGTAGACTCATCCATCATGAGCACCCCCACGCAGCAGCAGGTCATGGACGCGCTGGCGACCGTGAACGATCCGGAGATCAAGCGCCCCATCACCGAGCTCGGGATGGTCGACTCGGTGGCGGTCGCCGAGGACGGCGCGGTCGCGGTGCACGTGCTGCTGACGGTGGCCGGCTGCCCCCTCAAGGACACGATCAACCGCGAGGTCACCGCCGCCGTGACCGCCGTCGCCGGGGTCTCCTCGGTCGACCTCACGCTCGGGGTGATGACGCCCGAGCAGCGCGCCGGCCTCAAGGAGGTCCTCAGCGGCGGCCGGGCGCAGCGCGAGATCCCGTTCGCCCAGCCCGGCTCGCTCACCAAGGTCTACGCCATCGCCAGCGGCAAGGGCGGCGTCGGCAAGTCCTCCGTCACCGTCAACCTCGCGCTGGCCCTGGCCGCACAGGGGCTCAAGGTGGGCGTCGTCGACGCCGACATCTACGGCCACTCGGTCCCGGCCATGCTCGGCATCGCCGATGCCCGCCCGACCCAGGTCGACGACCTGATCATGCCCGTCCCGACCGCCTCGGGCGTCTCGGTCATCTCCATCGGGATGCTCAAGCCGCGCCGCGACCAGGTCGTCGCCTGGCGCGGCCCGATGCTCGACCGGGCGCTCGTGCAGATGCTGGCCGACGTCTACTGGGGCGACCTCGACGCCCTGCTCCTCGACCTGCCGCCCGGCACCGGCGACATCGCCATCTCGCTGGGCCAGCACCTGCCCAGCGCGGAGGTGGTCGTGGTGACCACCCCGCAGGAGGCTGCCGCCGAGGTGGCCGAGCGGGCCGGCACGATGGCCTCGATGATGCACCAGCGCGTCATCGGCGTCGTGGAGAACATGAGCTTCCTGACGCTGCCCGACGGCTCCACCATGGAGGTCTTCGGCAGCGGCGGCGGCGACCGGGTCGCCCAGACGCTCTCGCAGCGCTTCGGGTACGACGTCCCGGTCCTGGGCCGCATCCCGCTCGACCCGTCGCTGCGCGAGGGCGGGGACGCCGGCAAGCCGATCGTCGAGTCCGACCCCACCGCCCCCGCCGCCCTCGAGCTGCTCGCGGTGGCCGACAAGCTCGCCGGGCGGGGCCGCGGACTGGCCGGCATGCAGCTGGGACTCACGCCGACCGCTAAGTTCTGATCCATGTTCGACGTCGGGCTTCTGGAGCTGGCCGTCATCGCCCTGGTGGCCGTGCTGGTCTTCGGGCCCGAGCGCCTTCCGGTGATGGCCAAGCAGGCCGGCATCATGCTGCGCAAGGCCCGGGCGATGGYCAACTCGGCGCGCGACGAGCTGCGCAACGAGCTCGGCCCGGAGTACTCCGACCTCGAGCTGCGCGACCTCGACCCGCGCAACATCGTGCGCAAGCACATCATCGAGGCGATGGAGGACGAGGACGAGCGTCCGGCGCCCCAGCCCGAGCTCGCCGAGGGCCAGCTGCCGCCGTATGACGTCGACGCCACCTGACCGCGAGCGTCACCGGACGTCGGGGAAGTCCCGCCGACCGACAACCAGGACGAGAGCGGGTCCGTCGCACCACCAACGACGCCACCCGAAATGAGCTCGACCATGTCTCCTGGCAACGCCCTCGCGTGCCGCACCCTCGCCCTGCTCCTGCCGGCCACCCTCCTCCTGGGGTCCGGGCCCGCCTCGGCCGAGGACGCCCCCGAC
This sequence comes from Nocardioides sp. P5_C9_2, assembly GCF_054049555.1. Taxonomy (NCBI): domain Bacteria; kingdom Bacillati; phylum Actinomycetota; class Actinomycetes; order Propionibacteriales; family Nocardioidaceae; genus Nocardioides; species Nocardioides sp. P5_C9_2. The sequence goes on along the minus strand of NZ_JBFUMD010000026.1, from coordinate 1,770 downwards.
ACCCCCGGGGGCACGGCCGCGACCACCTCGGTCCACACCGCCGGCATGCAGCGGGTCCGTCTGCAGGCGCTGCCCCAGGTCGTCCAGCAGGGACCGAGGGTCGCCCCGGCCGACTGGGCGAAGGCCGCCATCACCGCCACCATCAGGCCGGCCCTGGCCGGGCGCCCCGTCCGCCTCCAGGTCCAGCGCGGCCCCTCCTGGCGGTACGTCGACAGGGTGGGGCAGGACCGGGACGGGCGGGCACAGTTCGCCGCCCCCGCCTCCCTCGACGGGCAACCCCTGACCTACCGCGTGAAGGCGCTCCGTTTCGGGGGGCTCGAGGCCGTGGTGAGCGACCCGGTCAGCACCGAGCGCTGGCGGACACCGTCCTGGAGCGACGAGTTCACGGGCACCGTCCTGGCCCCCTCGTGGAGCCACCGGGGCCAGACCTACGAGCCGACCAGCCTGCGCCGGTGCTCGAAGGGCGACCCCGCGGCGGTCCGGGTGCTCCACGGCGCCGTGAGCCTGAGCGTCATCCGGGACCGCAGCAGGACCACTCGGTGCCGGGCCGGGGTGCGTGGCAGGCCCGGCCGTCGGTACGCCTACCGCCTCCAGGGCCACATCGGGACGTTGGGCGCGTTCTCCTTCCGGTACGGCGTCGCCGCGGCCCGCATCAAGTTCCACCACTCGCGGGGCCAGCACGGTGCCTTCTGGATGCAGCCCCTCGGCGGCATGTACCCGGGCGGCCCCGGGCACGAGATCGACGTCGTCGAGTACTTCGGCGACCGGCACCCCCGTGGCGGACTGGGTACGTTCATCCACCGCTACGAGGGCGGCAGCGTGGTCAAGACCGGCGCTCGGATGACGAAGTTCACGTCGTTCCTCAGGAGCAGGGGCGACGGGTGGTCGAAGAACTTCCATGTCTTCTCGGTGGAGTGGACACCGCGGATGCTGGTCTTCCGGATCGACGGCAAGGAGACCTACCGCATCCGGGGAGGCATCTCCACGGACCGCCAGTACCTCATCCTCAGCATCCTGGCCTCGGACTACGAGATCCCGAAGATGAAGGACAGCCAGCTTCCCCAGCACATGTTCGTCGACTGGGTCCGCGTCTGGGAGACCGGTCCCTGACCGTCTCGACCCGGCCGCGCTCAGCGCGACTGCACGGCGGCGATGCCGTCGAAGGCGACCAGGAGCCGCGCGTCGGCCGGCGTCTCGACCTCGACGAAGTCCTGACCCACCCGGCGCACGACGGCCTCGTGCTGCGCCCCGTCGGCGAGGTGCACCAGGCACCGGGCCCGGGACTCGGCGAGCCGTCGCAGCGCGGATCCCACCCCCAGCCGCTGGAGCGGTGACCAGGCCACCTCGGGGACCGATCGCTCCGAGCACCCGTGCACGACGTGGATCCGCGCCGTGCGGATGATCCAGTCCTGACGGTGCCCGCTGACCAGGCACCACCCCTCACCCGTGCGCCGCAGCTCGCCGTCGACCCGGCCCACGCCGGCCACCTCCAGGCCCAGGGTCGACCCCACGGACGCCACGAGCCGGCCGGCCAGTGCGACGTGGTGGTACTCCGCACGGCTGCGGTCGACGAGCTCGGCCCCGCGCTCGACGTCGTACAGGGCCGAAGCCTGTCCCTCGAGGTCGTCGAAGAGCTCGAAGAGCTGTTCCTCCCAACGCATGGCTCGACCCTAGCCTGTGCACAACCCGTTGACACCCCACGCAAAGAAGCTTTGAATGAGGCAAACGGACGCAAACGAAAGGGTTGGGGATGTCTCGGGGGTCCATGAC
>NZ_JBFUMD010000025.1:0-16457 GCF_054049555.1 Nocardioides sp. P5_C9_2 | reverse complement strand
CGCCGGGGGCTCCTGCGGTGTCAGCTGGTCGTCACTCCGGGGAGCTGGACCTCGGGATGTCCGTCGGCCCGTCCGAGTCGTCGGGACCCTCGCCCTCGACCGGGACCGCGATGTCCAGCGGCTCGGCCAGCACGTCGGCCGTCTCGAACGGCGGCAGGTCGGGCAGCGCCGAGACCTTCTGGCCCTGGAAGGTGAAGGTCGCGGTCGGACCCTCGCCCTCGACGTCGACCAGCACGATCTGACCGGGTCCGATCTCGCCGAAGAGCATCTTCTCGGCCATCACGTCCTCGATCTCGCGCTGGACCGTGCGCCGCAGCGGTCGCGCGCCGAGGACCGGGTCGAAGCCCCGCTCGGCCAGGAGGTTCTTGGCCGCCTGGGTGAGCTCGAGCTGCATGTCGCGATCCTTGAGCCGGAGCTCGACGGAGGCGATCATGTTGTCGACCATGGTCACGATCTGCTCGCGCGACAGCGGCGGGAACACGATGATCTCGTCGACACGGTTGAGGAACTCGGGACGGAAGTGCTGCTTGAGCTCCTCCGACACCTTGCTCTTCATCCGGTCGTAGGACCCCGCCTCACCCGACTGCTGGAAGCCGAGGTTGATCCCCTTGGCGATGTCACGGGTACCGAGGTTGGTGGTCATGATGATGACGGTGTTCTTGAAGTCGACCACCCGGCCCTGCGAGTCGGTCAGGCGACCTTCCTCGAGGATCTGCAGCAGGCTGTTGAAGATGTCCGGGTGGGCCTTCTCGACCTCGTCGAACAGCACCACGGAGAACGGCTTGCGGCGGACCTTCTCGGTCAGCTGGCCGCCCTCCTCGTAGCCCACGTAGCCGGGGGGCGAGCCGAAGAGGCGCGAGACGGTGTGCTTCTCGCCGAACTCGCTCATGTCGAGCTGGATCAGCGAGTCCTCGTCGCCGAAGAGGAACTCCGCGAGCGTCTTGGACAGCCACGTCTTGCCGACGCCCGAGGGCCCGGCGAAGATGAACGACCCGCCGGGGCGCTTGGGGTCCTTGAGCCCGGCACGCGTACGACGGATGGCCCGGGACAGTGCCTTGACGGCCTCGTCCTGGCCGATGACGCGCTTGTGCAGCTCGTCCTCCATCTTGAGCAGCCGGGTCGACTCCTCCTCGGAGAGCTTGACGATCGGGATGCCGGTCGCCACGGCGAGCACCTCGGCGATGAGCTCCTCGTCGACCTCGGCGACCTCGTCCATGTCACCCGAGCGCCACTGCGACTCACGCTCGGACTTGCGGGCGATCAGCTGCTTCTCCTCGTCGCGCAGGCGCGCGGCGGCCTCGAAGTCCTGGCCGTCGATCGCGGCCTCCTTGCGCTGGCGCACGTCGGCGATCTTGTCGTCGTACTCGCGCAGGTCGGCCGGGGCCGTCATGCGGCGGATGCGCAGGCGGGAGCCGGCCTCGTCGATGAGGTCGATCGCCTTGTCCGGCAGGAACCGGTCGGAGATGTAGCGGTCGGCCAGGGTGGCGGCGGAGACCAGCGCCTCGTCGGTGATGGTCACCCGGTGGTGCGCCTCGTAGCGGTCACGCAGGCCCTTGAGCATCTCGATGGTGTGCGCGATCGAGGGCTCCTGCACCTGGATGGGCTGGAAGCGGCGCTCGAGGGCGGCGTCCTTCTCGAGGTACTTGCGGTACTCGTCGAGCGTGGTGGCGCCGATTGTCTGGAGCTCACCGCGCGCCAGCATCGGCTTGAGGATCGAGGCCGCGTCGATGGCGCCCTCGGCCGCACCCGCACCGACGAGGGTGTGGATCTCGTCGATGAACAGCACGATGTCGCCGCGGGTGCGGATCTCCTTGAGGACCTTCTTGAGGCGCTCCTCGAAGTCACCGCGGTAGCGCGAGCCGGCGACCAGCGCACCGAGGTCGAGGGTGTAGATGTGCTTGTCCTTGAGCGTCTCGGGCACGTTGCCCTTGACGATGTCCTGGGCGAGACCCTCGACGATGGTCGTCTTGCCGACGCCCGGCTCGCCGATGAGGACGGGGTTGTTCTTCGTGCGGCGCGACAGGATCTGCATGACGCGCTCGATCTCCTGCTCGCGCCCGATCACCGGGTCGAGCTTGCCCTCGCGTGCGGCCTGCGTCAGGTTGCGGCCGAACTGGTCGAGGACCAGCGAGCTCGACGGGGCCTCGGAGGACGAGCCTCCGGGGGCGGCGCCGGACGCGGCCGACTCCTTGCCCTGGAACCCGCTGAGCAGCTGGATGACCTGCTGGCGGACCCGGTTGAGGTCGGCCCCGAGCTTCTGCAGGACCTGGGCGGCGACGCCCTCGCCCTCGCGGATGAGGCCGAGCAGGATGTGCTCGGTCCCGATGTAGGAGTGGCCGAGCTGCAGCGCCTCGCGCAGGGACAGCTCGAGGACCTTCTTGGCGCGCGGGGTGAAGGGAATGTGACCGGACGGGGCCTGCTGGCCCTGGCCGATGATCTCCTCGACCTGGGCGCGCACGGCCTCCAGGGAGATGTCGAGTGACTCCAGCGCCTTGGCCGCGACGCCTTCGCCCTCGTGGATCAGCCCGAGCAGGATGTGCTCGGTGCCGATGTAGTTGTGCGAGAGCATGCGGGCCTCTTCCTGGGCCAGCACGACAACTCGTCGGGCTCGGTCGGTGAACCGCTCGAACATGTGCGCTCCTCGCTTGCGTCTGTGCGTCCGCGAGACCACCGTGGGGACGGAGGGCGGACAGTGGGCTCAACGCCCGACTCCACCCTACGTGTTCCCGCCCGGCCCACGGAGGCGTCCGCTCTCAGCGAACACCCGCCGGACCGGAGCACGCAAGGACGGGGCACGGACCGCGACCGGACTGTGACCGGTCGTGACCCGCGATGAGGCCGAACGCGGGCGACGCCGCACCTCCTCGAGGAGATGCGGCGTCGGCGTGGACCGGTGTCAGTGCGCGGCGTCGTACGCCTGCTGGACGTCAGCGGAGATGCGGCCCCGCTCGGAGACGTCCATGCCCTGCGACTTGGCCCACTCGCGGACGTCCTTGGTGTGCGAGGAGGACGAGGCCGCGCTGGCGGTACGACGACCGCGGCGGGCGCCGCCGGTGGCCTTGCGCGCGTGGCCGACGTACCCGGCGAGGGCGTCGCGCAGGGCGGCGGCGTTGGCGTCGTTGAGGTCGATCTCGTACGACGACCCGTCGAGACCGAACGACACGGTCTCGGTGGCCTCCGAGCCGTCGAGATCGTCGACCAGGATGATGTTCACCTTTTGTGCCACGTCATTCCTTCTTCCGCAAAGGTGGGCTCATTTCAAGCCCTGGGGGTAATCGGAAGATACTCGCATTCAATTCGCGGCGGCAAATAACAAGGAAATGGCCAGCCATTCCCTGGTCAAGTTTCATTCGAATTGCTCAGGAATTGCGCTCGAAGACGAGGCGCAGGCCCTGCAGGGTGAGCCACGGCGAGTGCTCGGTGAAGCAGTCGCACTCGTCGAGCAGCAGCGTCGCGAGGTGGCCCGTGGCGATGACGGTGACGTCGCCGACGGGGACTCCGAGCTCCGCGATCATCCGGTGGACGATCCCCTCGACCTGGGAGGCGACGCCGAAGATCATGCCGCTCTGCAGGGCCTCGACGGTGTTCTTGGCGATCACCGAGCGCGGTCGTGCCAGCTCCACCTTGCGCAGCTGGGCACCGCGCCGCCCGAGCGCCTCCAGCGAGATCTCGATGCCCGGGGCGATGGCGCCGCCGATGTACTGACCGGCGGCGCTCACCACGTCGAACGTCGTCGCGGTGCCGAAGTCGACCACGATCGCCGGACCGCCGTACAGGGTCGCGGCCGCGAGCGCGTTGATGATGCGATCGGCGCCGACCTCGCGCGGGTTGTCCATCAGCACCGGGACGCCGGTGCGGACCCCGGGCTCGACCACGACACTGTGCGTCTGCGGGAAGTGTCGGGCCATCATGTCGCGCCACTCGTGCAGCACCGCCGGCACGGTCGCGCACACCGCGATCCCCGTGATCGTCGTGGCGTGCACGTCGGCGAGCAGCCCGCGCACGAGCACGGCCCACTCGTCGGAGGTGCGCCGCTCGTCGGTGGCGACCCGCCAGTGGTGGGCCACCTCCTCACCGTCGAAGAGGCCGAGGAAGGTGTGGCTGTTGCCGATGTCGGCCGCGAGGAGGGCCATCTCAGTCGCCCGCTGGGCCGTCATCGGTCGCGGCGTCGTCCACGAGGTCCATGCCCAGGTCGAGGACGACGACGCTGTGGGTGAGGGCGCCCACCGAGATGTGGTCGACCCCGGTCTCGGCGACCGCCCGCGCCCGCTCCAGGGTCAGCCCACCGGAGGCCTCGAGGACGGCGCGTCCGGCGTTGATGCGCACGGCCTCGGCCATCGTCGCGTCGTCCATGTTGTCGAGCAGGATCCACTCCGCACCCACGTCGAGCAGGGCCCGGAGCTGGTCGAGGTCGGTGACCTCGCTGATGATCGGCAGTCCGGGGTACGCCGCGCGCACGGCCTCGATCGCCGGCACCACGCCGCCGGCGGCGATGACGTGGTTGTCCTTGACCATGGCCTTGTCGGCGAGGCTGAAGCGGTGGTTGACGCCGCCCCCGCAGCGGACGGCGTACTTCTGCAGTGCGCGCCAGCCGGGCAGCGTCTTGCGGGTGTCGAGCACCGTGGCCCGGGTGCCCTCGAGGGCGCTCACCCATCGGCTGGTGGCGGTGGCGACCCCGGAGAGGTGGCTGGCGAAGTTGAGCGCGGTGCGCTCGGCGGTGAGCAGCCCGCGGGTCGGTCCGGCCACGTGGAGCACCACGTCGCCGGGCTCCACGTGGGTGCCGTCGGCGACGCGACCGGTGATCGTCACGGCGTCGCCCATGACGTAGTGGAAGACCATCGCGGCCAGCGCGAGGCCCGCGACGACGCCGGGCTCCCGGGCCGCCCAGTCGGCGCTGCCGGTGGCGTCGGCGGGGATGGTGGCGACGCTCGTGGCGTCGTCGGCGCCGTCGGGGAGGTCCTCGGCGAGGGCGCGGGCGATGTCGGCGTAGACCTGCTCGGGGTCGAGCCCGGCGTCGCGGACCTCGACGAGCAGCTCGGGCGGCAGGGCGTCGTACGGCGTCGGGGTCATCGGTGCTCCACGGTCGGGGTGGACGGGTCGGTCGAGGGGGCGGCGACGAACCCCTGGCGGAGCACGCCGTCCGCGAGGCGACTGTCGACGTGGCCGGCCCAGGCGTGGTCGTCGCGCTCGGGGAAGTCCTCGCGCCAGTGGGATCCGCGGGTCTCCTCGCGCATCAGGGCGGCGGCCGCGAGAGCGGTGCTGAGGGACAGCAGGTTGGTGGTCTCCCAGCCGTCGACGCCGGGGACCTCGTCACCGACGACGTCGAGCCCGGCCAGCCGGGCCAGCGCGTCGGTGATGCCCTGCGCCGAGCGGAGCACGCCGACCTGCGTCGTCATGACCTCCTGCAGCTCTCGTCGGCGGTCCCAGGCCACCAGCCCGTCGGGGCGCGGGTCCTCGGCGACCGGCTCGGCCCACGGCCGCAGCTCACCGGGCAGGACCGCGGCGATCCGGCGGGAGAAGACGAGCCCCTCGAGCAGGGAGTTGGAGGCCAGCCGGTTGGCACCGTGCACCCCCGAGCAGGCGACCTCCCCCGTGGCGTAGAGCCCGGGGACGTCGGACCGGCCGTGCAGGTCGGTGGCGACCCCGCCGGACGCGTAGTGCTGGGCGGGGGCGACCGGGATGAGGTCGGTGGTCGGGTCGACGCCGTGCTCGCGACAGACGGCCAGGATCGTCGGGAACCGGCGCTCCCAGAAGTCGGCGCCGAGGTGGCGCGCGTCGAGCCACATGTGCGCCCGTCCGGTCTCGATCATGCGGCGGGTGATCGCCTTGGCGACCACGTCGCGGGGGGCCAGGTCGGCGAGCTCGTGCTGGCCCTGCATGAACCGGTCCCCCTCCCAGTCGACGAGGAAGGCGCCCTCGCCGCGCACCGCCTCGGAGATCAGCGGCTGCTGGCCCTGGGAGTCGGGGCCGAGGTACATCACGGTGGGGTGGAACTGGACGAACTCGAGGTCGCGCAGCGTCGCTCCGGCGCGCAGGGCCAGGGCCATGCCGTCGCCGGTCGAGACGCTCGGGTTGGTCGACTGGGAGAACACCTGGCCGAGACCACCGGAGGCGAGGACCACGGCCCGGCACAGGACCGCCCCGACGCCGTCGCGCTGGCCCTCGCCGAGCACGTGCAGGGTCACCCCGGCGACGCCGCCGTCCGCGGCGCGGAGCAGGTCGACGGCGAGCGCGTGCTGGATGACCTCGATCGCCGGGGCACGCTCGACGGCCGCGATCAGCGCACGCTGGATCTCGGCGCCGGTGGCGTCCCCGCCGGCGTGGGCGATCCGGTCGCGGAGGTGGCCGCCCTCCCGGGTCAGCGAGAGCTCGCCGTCGGGGTGGTGGTCGAAGACGGTGCCGAGCGCGATGAGCTCGCGCACGGCGTCCGGCCCCTCCGTCACCAGGACGCGTACGGCGTCCTCGTCGCACGCCCCGGCGCCCGCCACCAGGGTGTCGTGGAGGTGTTGCTCGGGGGTGTCGCCGGGGCCGAGCGCGGCGGCGATGCCGCCCTGGGCCCACTGGGTCGATCCGGCGTTGAGGACGTCCTTGGTGACGACCAGCAATGCCAGCGACGGGTCCTCGGCGTGGATGCGCAGCGCCGCGGTCAGCCCGGCGATGCCGGAGCCGACGACCACGACGTCGGCCCGGGTGGTCCAGCCCGGGGCCGGGGCCCGGAGRCGTTGCGGGAGGCCCGGTGTGGGCGTCGACTGCATCCGGGCAGGCTAGCGGGACACGGCGTCGCCGCGGGTCAGCGACGGGTCGCCGAACGTCTCGGCCGGGTCGTAGCCGGTGGCCATCACCTTGTTGTCGGCGTCCACGAAGACCACCGACGGCTTCAGCTCGCGGGCCTCGGCGTCCTCGACCTGGGCGTAGGCGATGAGGATGACCGTGTCGCCGGGGTGCACCAGGCGGGCGGCGGCGCCGTTGATGCCGATCACGCCCGAGCCGCGCTCGCCGGCGATCGTGTAGGTCTCCAGCCGGGCGCCGTTGGTGACGTCGACGATGTGGACGAGCTCGCCGACCAGGAGGTCGGCGGCGTCGAGGAGGTCCTCGTCGACGGTGACCGACCCGACGTAGTGGAGGTCCGCCTGGGTGACGGTGGCCCGGTGGATCTTGGACTTCATCATCGTGCGCAGCATCAGCTGCTCCCTTCGTGGATGGTCGAGCCCCCGGATGGGGTGCCCGCCGGTGCGTACGCCGGGTGGGCGACGTCGAGGACGATCGGCATGTTGTCGATGAGCCGGGTCGTGTCGACGCGGGCGGCCACCAGGATCCGGCCCTCCCCCGTCTCGGGCGGCTCGCCGAGGTCGGTCGAGGTGAGCGCGAGGTAGTCGATGTCGATCCCCGGCTCCGCCTTGAGGACGCTCATCGCGGCCCAGCGTGCCGCCGGGACGCCGTACGACGCCCGCTCCTGGGCGGCTCGGAGTGCGCGACTGAGCGCCACCGCCGCGCGCCGCTGGTCGGCGTCGAGGTAGCGGTTGCGGCTCGAGAGCGCGAGGCCGTCGGGCTCCCGGACGGTCTCGGCGCCCACGACCTCGACCGGCAGGCACAGGTCGCCGGCCATCCGGGTGATGAGGGCCAGCTGCTGGTAGTCCTTCTGGCCGAAGACGGCGACGTCGGGCTGCACCAGGCCGAAGAGCTTGGCCACGACGGTGAGCACGCCGGTGAAGTGTCCCGGTCGGCTCTCGCCGTCGAGGATCGCACCCAGCCGGCCGGGGTCGACGGTGACCGCCCGCTCGCTGCGCACGCCGTACGGGTACATCTCCTGCACCGACGGGGCGAAGACCACGTCGACACCCTCGGCCGCGCAGAGCTCGAGGTCGGCCTCGAGGGTCCGGGGGTACCGGTCGAGGTCCTCGCCCTCCCCGAACTGGAGCGGGTTGACGAAGACGCTCACGACCACCGTGTCGGCGTGCTCGCGGGCCGTGCGCATGAGGCTGGCGTGCCCCTCGTGCAGGGCCCCCATGGTGGGCACCAGGGCCACGCGGCCGGGGCGGCGGGCGCGGGACCGCAGCTCCTCGCGGGTGGCCGCGAGGACGGGCGTGGTCGTCATCGAGCCCGGGTCCCCTGGCGGCGCTGCGGCACGGGGGCGACCGTCGGGGCCGCTGCCAGCTCGGCCGCGTCGAGGACCGAGGCCAGCTTGGCCGCCCGGATGGGCTGCACCCGGCCGTCGGTGACCACCCGGTCGAGCGTGTCCCGGCCCAGCGCGACGTACGACGGGAGGGTGTGCGGGGCGGTGGCGGCGATCTCGGCCAGGTGGGCCCGGACGGTCTCGACGTCGCCGCGCGCGATCGGGCCGGTCAGGGCGGAGTCGCCGCGGGCCAGCGCGTTGTCGAGGGCGGCGGTGAGCAGCGGACGCAGCGTCTCGGCGGGGCTGACGGTGTCGCCGCCGGTGGTCCCGTCGCCGGCCTCCATGGCCTGCGACAGCAGCTCCATGGCCTGGGTGACGAGGGTGACCAGGTGGTTGGCGCCGTGCGCGAGACCCGCGTGGTAGAGCGTGCGGCGGTCCTCGGGCACCCACATGGCGTGCCCGCCGAGGTCCGCCACGAGACGCTCGGTGAGCTCCCGCTCGGCGTCGCCCGCGGTGACGCCGAAGACGCAGCCGGCCAGCCGGGGCAGGTCCACGTCCGTGCCGGTGAAGGTCATCGCCGGGTGCAGGGCGATCACCCGGGCGCCGACCTCGGCCGCCGGCTCGAGGACGGCGAGACCGTGGCGTCCGGAGGTGTGCGCGACGTACTGGCCCTCGCGGATGGCGCCGGAGGCGCTGAGCATCGCGACCACGTTGGCGAGCATGTCGTCGGGGACGGTGAGCAGCAGCAGGTCGCAGGCTCGGGCGACGTCGGACGGCTTGGCCACCGCCACGCCGGGCAGCAGCGCTTCGACCCGGCCGCGGGAGGCATYGGACTCGCCGGCCACGGCGACGATCTCGTGGCCCGCGCGACGCAGGGCGGCGGACAGGGTCGCGCCGACGCGACCGGCGCCGACGGCGCCGACCCGCAGGCCCGTGCTGGGCTGGGTCATCTGGTGCGAACCTCTCGTTTCAGTCCCTCTGCCCCGTGAGGCAGGTCGGGTACCGCTCGATGTGCTCGATCATCGCGAGGGTACGCCCGCGGAAACGCGCCTGTGAACAGTTTGTGAACGTGACGTAGCCGACACGGCTGACGTCGGCAGGACGCTGACGTCAGGCGCGCAGGTGCAGCTTGGCGTGGTCCGGATCGTCGACGGCGAAGGGACGCGGAGCCCTCGGCAGCCACGCGTGCGTCACGTGGTCGACGACGTGCACCCCCGCGGGGGCGACGATCTCGGTGACGCCCTCGGGGACCTCGCCGTGGTTGAGGGCGTTGAAGACGGTCCACTCGCGCCGCTTGCGCCGGTTGCGGATGCTCGTCGCGAAGGACGCAGGGTCGGTCCAGTGCGCGAACTCGTCGCCGTCGAGGTACTTCAGCTCGACGACGAGGCCCTGGGGCAGCGCGAACATCCGGAACGTCGGGGGCGTCGTCCGGATCTCCCACTCCGGGGCCTTGGAGTAGACGAAGTCCGGGCTCATCGGGAAGCCCCACTCCTCGATGTTGCGCAGGCCGAGGTCGAGGTAGGCGGTGGTGTCGTCCTTGATGTAGAGACCGTGTCTCGGGATGCGGATCACCGCGTCGGTCATCCCGACCTGCCAGGACAGGTCGGCCAGCGAGACCTCGCCCTCGGTGGTCAGCACCATGTCGCCGTCCCACTTCCACGAGTAGCGGGTCCGGACGTGGCTGAAGCACCAGTTGTAGAAGTAGGCCAGGGAGTGCACCGACCGCTCGTTGACGGCGAGGTGCTCGGCACCGGCGCGCGCCACGGAGAACGGGTACTCCGCGAGTGTGAGCCTGTCCGCGAGACCGGCATCGGCTGCCGCGGCGCGGGCGGCATCGCCGGTGCCGTCGTCGGAGCCGTTGTCCACGACCAGCACGTGGTCGCAGGCCCGCAGCAGCGGCGGCAGCACGAAGCGCATCGACGGCGCCTCGTTCTTGACGCGCAGCACCGCGGTCGCGCCTCGGCGCAGGCCGCCCTCGCGGTTCCAGGGCCAGACGATGTCGTAGTCGGTGTGCCCCTCGATGTTGCTCAGGCCGTGGCCCGAGCCGATCGGGATGCTCATCCCTGCGTCCGCTCCCGGCCCAGCGCCTTGCGTACGCCGCGGCGTACCGACGGGGGGATCTTGGCCCGCACGTCGTGCGGGATCCGGTCGGTGAGACCGCCGGAGGCGGGCGCCACGTCGGCGGCGGCCGCCTGGGCGCCGGCGATCCGGGCCGCGACCACGGACGACCTGCTGATCGCCTCGGCCTCCTCGTAGAGGTCGGTGTAGGCGTCGCGCAGCTCGTCGAGGGTCGCGTGCACCTCGGCGGTGTCGCCGTCGGGCTCGGCGAGCTTGTTCAGCTCCTCCCAGGTGGTGGCGGTGAGCTCGTGCAGGCGGGGCGGCAGGCCCAGGTCGTCGAGGGTCTGGCTCACCCGGCGCAGGGTGGGGTCGATGAAGCGGTGCACCTCGCGGATCTGGTCGCTGCGGGTGTGGATGATCGTCTGGAGGTCGAGCGTGTGGCCCACGTGCATCGTGGTCTTGACCCAGTCGGTGAGCAGGTCGTCGTACCGCACGAAGACCCGCGCCCCGCCCGCGCTCTCGCGGGTGGCGCGCTCGGTGTGGAGCAGCATGTTGAGCCAGCTGGCGGCGAGGTGGGAGGCGCCGAGCTTGTTGGCGTAGTACTTCTGCTTGCTGCCGACGACCTCGGCGGGCGGGCGCAGCATCGTCGCGAAGACCGGCGTCGCGCCGGTGCGGATGGCCGCCACCCGCCACAGACCGAGGAACCAGCTCAGCCGCGGGTCCTTGACCACGAGCTCGGGGTGCACGTCGAAGTGCGGCTCGAGCCACTCGGTGACCCGGATCCGGGCCGGCTCGCGGGTGGAGATCCGACCCGTCTCGAACCACGCGCTCGGCCGGCTGTCGCTCACCTGCACGCCGGCCTCCTTGAGGAGGCGGTCGTGCAGGTCCACGACCCACTGCGGCTCGCTGAAGCCCCGCGGGTTCGAGGCGTCGGCCGGCACCTCGGGCAGCGGGACGTGCATGCCCAGCAGGCTGGAGATGCCGGCCATCGTCGAGGTGYCGCTGCGGCCGGCGCCGGCGACGAACAGCACCTTGCGCGGCACCCCGTCGGGGTTCATCTCGTCGATGGCCCGGGCCTGCCGCTCGGTCGTCGATCGGGCCGTCGCCCCGCTGGTCCCGCTCGCCTCAGTCACGGTCGGTGAGCCTACAACTCGCTACTGTCCCCACCTGTGAAGTGGTTTGGTCGGCGGCAGCCCCTGGTCAGCGTGGTCGTGCCCGTGTACGCCGTGGAGGCGTGGTTGYCCGCCTGCCTCGCGTCGCTCGTGGCCCAGACACACACCCGGTGGGAGGCCGTCGTGGTGGACGACGGCACCCCGGACCGGTCCGGTGAGATCGCCGACGAGTGGGCCGCACGCGAGCCGCGTATCCGCGTCGTGCACACCCACAACGGCGGGCTGGGAGCGGCCCGCAACGAGGGGCAGCGCCACGCGCGCGGCGACTACCTGGCCTTCCTGGACTCCGACGACGTGCTGCCGCCGACGGCGCTGGCCTCGCTCGTCGCCTCGCTGGAGTCCTCCGGCTCGGACTTCGCCACCGGCTCGGTGCTGCGCTGGGAGGACGGCGTGCTCAGCGAGCCCCCGTGGATGCGCCGCCTCCACCGTCCGGCCCGGACGGGCGTGCGGGTGCACGACCACCCCGAGATCCTGGGCGACGTCTTCGCGTGGAACAAGCTCTTCCGACGCTCCTTCTGGGAGTCCGCAGACCTGTCCTGGCCCGAGCGGATCCGCTACGAGGACCAGCCGACCACGACCCGGGCCTACCTGGCCGGCGCCTTCGACGTGCTCGACGAGCCCGTCTATCACTGGCGCATCCGCAGCGACGGCAGCTCGATCACCCAGCAGCGGGCGTCGGTGCCGGACCTGGTCGACCGCTGGGAGACCAAGCGGATGACCCTCGCCTCCGTCGAGGCCCATGGTGACCCGGAGGTGACGGCGTACGTCGTCGACCGGGTGCTGGCCGGGGACCTGTGGCGCTACTTCCTCCTCGTCCCGGGGGCGAGCGACGAGTGGTGGCGCCTGCTGCGTGCCGGGGTGCTCGAGCTCTGGGGGCGGCGCTCCCTGGTGCACAGCGGCCTGCCGCCCGTGCACCGGCTCTGCGGGTGGTTGGTCGAGCAGGACCGCCGCGCCGACGCGGTGGCACTGATGACCTGGGTGGCCGGCCTCGGCGGGCCGGCGGACCGGGTGCAGGACGTCGCGAGCGGCGAGTGGCGACTCGGCGTACCGCACCGGGTGCTGGACACCGCGACGGTGGACCCGGCCGCGCTCGCGCTGCGCCCCCACGAGATGTGACCGGGCACTTCCGTACCGCTGTTCCCCGCCGACCGGGCGTTTCCGTACCGCGCCACACCGCCGACCGGGCACGTGCGTACCGCTCCAGCGCGCCCGAACTGCCCGCTTGGCGCCGCCCAGCGCGCCCGAACTGCCCGCTCGGCGCCGCCCAGCGCGCCCGGACGCACGAGGGGCCCCCGCCGTCGGCGGGGGCCCCTCGTGTCAGGCAGGTCGTTCAGGACGTCAGAGCAGGCCCTCGTCGGAGAGGAAGGCGGCGGCGACGTCCTCGGGCTTCTCCCGGTCGACGGCCATCCGGCCGTTGAGCTCGGTGAGCCCCTCGGTGGTGAGCGCGGCCATCAGCGGGTTGAGGATGTCGGCGACGTCGGGGTTGTCGGCCAGGAAGTCGGCGGACACGGCCGGCACGAGGTTCTGAGCCGGCTGGATCTGCTTGTCGTCCTCGAGGATGACGAGGCCCTGCGACTCCAGGGTGCCGTCGGTGGTCGAGGTCTCGCCGAGCTCGGACTCGCCGTCGAGCACCGACTGGTAGGTCTGGTCGGAGGCGTAGCCCAGCCCGAGGACCTTGGTGATGTCGATGCCGTACTCGCCGGAGAGACCGCCCTCGCAGTCGAGGCGCCCCTTGCAGTCGGGGGCCGCGGCGAGCGTGACGGACTGGCCCTCGAGGTCGGAGAGCGTGGTGACGCCCTCGGCGTCGCTGAACTCCTGGGTCACGAAGAACGCGTTGGTGTCGGTCGCGGGCGAGATGTCGAGGAGCTCGATGCCGGCGTCCTCGAGCAGGGACGCCCCGTCGGAGGCGAGCTGCTCGCCGTCACCGGCCTCGAAGGGCTCGGCCTCGGCGCCGTTGGCCTGGGTGTTGAGGAAGTTGACGATGCCACCGACGTACTCCGGGACGATGTCGACGTCGCCCGGGAAGGTCGGCATGTAGGCGTCGCGGGAGTCGACGAGCTTGGTCTCGACGGTGTAGCCCGCGTCCTCGAGGAGCTGCTCGTACATCGAGGCGACGAGGGTCGCCTCGGGGAAGTTCTGGCCGGCCAGGGTGATCGAGCCCTTGTCGGCGGAGACGGAGGACTCGGTGTCGGAGGCCGAGTCGTCGGAGAGGTCGTCGCCGGCGCAGCCGGTGAGGGTCAGGGCGCCGGCGGCGACAACCGCGGCGAGCGTGCGAGCCAGGTGCATGGTGTTCCTTCTGTGTCCCGCATCCCACTGGGGTGCGCGTGTCCGGATGCTGCGCTCAGCCGACGGGTTCGGCGGAGGGCTCAACGGTAGCCCCGGTCACTGACAACGCGTCGTCGCGCCCACCTCCGGGGGTGGCCGCTCCGGTACGCCGCGCGGGGTCGACGGCGCGCTGCGCCACGGCCGCCAGCAGCTCGAGCACGAGCGCGACGGCGGCCACCACGACCGCGCCGGCGATGCCCTTGCCGTAGTTGGACCGGAAGAACCCGTCGGTGATGATCTGACCCAGGCCGGGGCCGGCCACCAGGGCCGCGATCGTGGCCGTCGCCCAGACCTGCACCAGTGCGAGCCGCAGGCCCGACATCACCAGTGGCAGTCCGAGCGGCAGCTCCACCCGCCAGAACTGCTGGCGACCGGTCATCCCCATCCCCCGGGCCGCCTCGCGGACGTCGGGCGCGACCTCGCGCATCGCGACGTACGAGTTGGTGATGATCGGCGGCAGCGCGAAGAGGGTGAGCGCGATGAGCGTCGCCAGTCCGGCACGGCCGTATGGCCCCAGGGAGTCGGTGCCCGGCCACGGAGCCACCACCAGGAGCGCCAGCAGGGCGAAGGTCGGGACGGCCCGACCGATGTTGGAAATGTTGATCGCCAGGAAGCCGCCGCGGCCGAGGTGTCCGAGCCACAGCGCCAGCGGCAGGCCGAGCACCATCGCCATCAGCAGCGCGGTGACCGTCAGCAGCAGCTGCTGGCCCAGCAGGGCCGCGATGCCGTCGCTGCCCGACCAGTTGCCCGGGTCGCTGAGGTAGGACCACATGTCGCCGAAGACCGTCATGCCCGCACCCCCCTGGTCCACGGGGTGAGCGCCCGCTGCGCCAGCACCAGCAGGGCGTCGAGGACCACCGCCAGGAGGACGCAGAGCACCGAGGCGGTGAAGAGCTCGGCGCGGAAGTTGGTGAGGACGCCGTCCTTGATGAGGTTGCCCAGGCCGCCGTAGGCGACGAGCGAGCCGACCGTGGTCAGGGCGACGGTGGAGACGGTGGCGACCCGCAGGCCGGCCATCACCACCGGCAGCGCCAGCGGCAGCTCGATCCTCATGAGCAGGGCGCCCCGGCCGTAGCCGAGCCCGACGGCGGACTCGCGCACCTCGTCGGGCACCGAGCGGAGGCCCTCGAGGAGGCTGCGCACC
Organism: Nocardioides sp. P5_C9_2; assembly: GCF_054049555.1. Taxonomy (NCBI): domain Bacteria; kingdom Bacillati; phylum Actinomycetota; class Actinomycetes; order Propionibacteriales; family Nocardioidaceae; genus Nocardioides; species Nocardioides sp. P5_C9_2. The sequence goes on along the minus strand of NZ_JBFUMD010000025.1, from coordinate 1,645 downwards.
AGGATGGTCAGGGCGTAGAGCGCGAGCCCGATCACCACGGTCGTGGCGCTCAGCCCGGTGAAGGGCACCAGCAGCGGGAAGAGCGCGAGCGACGGCACCGTGTAGATGCCGGTGGTCACCGCCAGGATCGTCGACTCCAGCCGCGGGATCCGGCGGGCCAGCAGCGCCAGCGGGAACGCGATGAGCAGGCCGAGGACGACCGCCACCACGGTGATGCCGATGTGCTGGACCGTCGCGTCGACGATCTCGGACCGTCGGTCGGTGAGGTAGTCGCCGCACACCCAGTCGTTGACCAGGCGGCTGTAGCAGCTCGGCTCGTCGGCGCTCGACAGCCGTGCCTGCGCGGCCTGCACCAGTAGGGTCACCGCATGGACGCTACCGCCTCCGACCACGGATCCCCCTCAGCCGAGGCCGGCCCCGTGACGGTGCCCGACACCGGCGCGGACACGATGATCCGGCTCTCGGGCGTCGGCAAGACCTACCCCGACGGCACGGTCGCGGTGCATGAGCTCGACCTCGACGTACGCCGCGGCGAGATGGTCTGCCTCGTCGGCCCGTCGGGCTGCGGCAAGTCCACGACGCTGAAGATGATCAACCGGCTCATCGAGCCCACCACGGGCCGCATCTGGCTCGACGGCACCGACGTCACCGACGTCGACCCGGTGCAGCTCCGTCGCGGCATCGGCTACGTCATCCAGCAGATCGGACTGTTCCCGCACCAGAAGATCATCACCAACGTGATGACCGTCCCGCTGCTGCACGGCGAGTCGAAGTCGACCGCCCGGGAGCGCGCCCGCGAGCTGATGCACACCGTCGGGCTCGACCCCGACCAGTACGCCGACCGCTACCCCCACCAGCTCTCCGGCGGKCAGCGCCAGCGCGTCGGCGTYGCMCGCGCCCTSGCCGCCAACCCGCCGGTGCTGCTGATGGACGAGCCCTTCGGGGCCGTCGACCCGGTGGTGCGCCACCGGCTGCAGGACGAGTTCCTGCGGCTGCAGCGTGAGCTCGGCAAGACGGTCGTCCTGGTCACCCACGACATCGACGAGGCAGTCCGGATGGGCGACCGGGTCGCGGTCTTCGCGACCGGGGGAAGGCTGGCCCAGTTCGCCACCCCGATGGAGCTGCTCGCGCACCCGGCCGACGACGTCGTGGCCGACTTCGTGGGCTCGACCCGCGGCCTGCGCCGGCTCGCGGTGACACCGCTCCGCGAGGAGCACCTCGAGCCCCTGGACGGCGTACGGGGCGGCGAGCTCGGTGCGGCCATCGACCTCGACTCGACGCTGGAGGAGGCCCTGGCCGCGCTGCTGCGCGACGACCGGCCGATGATCGGGGTCAAGCGGGGTGCGGCGTTCGTGGGCGTGCTCACCCCCGCCGGGGTGCACCGCGCCCTGCGCGAGTCGTTGCGCTGACCGGGCTCAGCGTCCCGACGAGGGCTCCGCGACCGGCACGTCCCGGTGCCAGGACTCCGTGACGTAGCGCGTGGCCCAGCCCATCGCGACGTACAGGCCGTCGGCGCCGGTCGGCGAGTCGGCGTCGACCTCGAGCCCCACGCGGTCCCGGCCGCGCGCCGCCGCGTCGGCGATGATCGTGCGCAGCAGTCCGGTGGCCACGCCGCGGCCGCGGGCGGACTCCAGGACGCCGAGGT
>NZ_JBFUMD010000024.1:0-16807 GCF_054049555.1 Nocardioides sp. P5_C9_2 | reverse complement strand
GGCGCGCCCGGGCCGTGGTGGGCACCGGGACCGCCGGGGGCGACCGCCAGGTCGACGCCCAGGACGGGCCGGATCCCCGCCTGCTGGCAGGCCTGGGCGAACTTGACCGCGCCGTAGGTGCCGTCGCGGTCGGTGAGGGCGAGCGCGTCCATCTCGTGCTCCACGGCGCGCTCCACCAGGACGTGCGGGTGCGAGGCGCCGTACTGCAGGGAGTAGCCCGAGGCGACGTGGAGATGGACGAACGGGTCAGGCGACACCGCTCTGCCCGAAACCGGCGTGCCCGTGCCTGGCGTGCCCGGACGTGTGGCTGGCGGCCGCCGGCGCGTGGGGCACCAGTCCCAGCGCCTGCTCGACGACGGCCAGGAAGCGGTCGGAGTCGCGGACCAGGTCGTCCGCCTCGCGCTCGCTCACCGCCCGGGTCGAGCCGGCCTCGGCCGCGGCGCGCTTGCTCGCGCCCGCGGCGAAGAACCGGGCCCACTCCTCCAGCTCGGGGGCCACCTCGGTCAGCAGGACCCAGGCGTTCTTCTGCCGGCGGGCCCGGGGCGCCGGGTGGGCCCGCGCGGCCAGCAGTGCGGCGGCCGCACGCAGGGCGGCCACGTGGGCACAGGCGTAGCGGGTGGGCACGTCGCGTGCCGCGATCGACTCCTGCAGGGACTCGGCCGCGCGGGCGAGGTAGGCGTGGGCGGTCGCGGGCAGCAGGTGCGGGTTGAGGGTCGGGGTCGTTGCTCGGGTCATCTCCTCCACCTCAGTCCGCACAGCCGACGAGCTGCCAGCTGCCGTCGGTCCAGGAGAAGGACAGGTCGAAGACGCCGGACCGCTCGGACCCGGTCGCCGCGGATCCACGACCGGCCTCGACCCGCCAGAGCTCGCGCTCGACGAGCAGGTCGGCGCCGGTCGTCGGCGGGCTCGAGGTCAGGGTGTCGCCGGCGTCGTCGGAGCCGATCACGGCCCGGGCCCCGGAGGACTGCCACCACGGAGCCGTCTCCACCCAGTGCGCCAGCACCGCGCGGACCTTCCACAGCCGACCGTGCCAGAGGAACTGCTCGGGTCCCTCGGTCTCTCCCCGTCGCACCTCGACGGGGTCGTCGTACAGCCTCATGCGTGCCTCCTCACCGCTCGTCGACCCCGCCACCGGCCCCGGTGGCGATGGGGGTCGAGGTCACCGCCACCGGAGCCTGAGTCCGAACAGATGTTCGAACAAGGACCAAGGTACACGGCCCCACCGACAGTGGGTCAAGAGCCGATCGGGAGAAGGTGGAGAACTCCTCCTCAGTGGGCGCGCAGGTAGGCGCTGGTGTCCCGGCGCCAGAGGAAGAACACCAGGACGACGTACAGCACCATCGACAGTGCCGAGAGCCCGACGAACAGGACCGGCAGGTGGTTGAGCAGGCCCAGCGCGGCCACGAGCACCCCGAAGAACGCCATCAGCGTGAGGACCAGCCGCGCCCAGCCGTGCCCGTCGACCAGGAAGGCCGCGAGCACCGTCGCCAGCAGCAGGAAGACCACCAGCGACACCACGGCCAGCGGCACGAACTTGGGCACGATCGCGCTCTCCCGCAGCGCGTCGATCCCGCCGGAGGCCAGGATCTCCTGGGCCGACGGGTTGCCCTTGGCCCAGGAGAGGATCACCTCGTCGAGCTGCACCCACGTGAGCAGCGCGGTGACGGCGCTGACGAGCACGATGGCGATGAGCACCTGCACTGCACGCGCGACGGACGCGGGCACCTGGCGACGCAACAAGGCTGTTCCCCTCAGGAGTCGAACGGTGGCTAGGCTCCCGGCATGGCGAGCGAGCATCCGTCGGTCATCAGTTTTCGACACGAGCTGACCCGGCGCGGCGGCACCGGTGACGTGGTCATCCTGCCCGATGCCGTCCACACGGCGGCACTCGCCGCGGAGGCGCTCGGCTGCGAGGTCGGCGCCATCGCCAACAGCCTGCTCTTCGACGCCGGCGGGGTGCCCGTCCTGCTCCTCACCTCGGGCGCGCACCGGGTCGACGTGGGCAAGGCCGCCGCCGCGGTCGGCGTGCCGGCCCTCGCGCGGGCCACGCCGGACTTCGTCCGCCGCCACACCGGCCAGGTGATCGGCGGCGTCTCCCCCTTCGACCACCCCACCCCCGTGGGCACCTGGATCGACACGGACCTGCGCGCGTACGACGTGGTGTGGGCCGCCGCGGGGCACCCCGCCGCCGTCTTCTCCAGCACCTTCGACGAGCTGGTGGCGATGACCGGCGCCACCGAGATCGCGGTCGCGTGATGGAGTCCCTCTCGCTGGCCTTCACCGGCGGCTGGGCCAGCGGCATCAACGCCTATCTCGTGGTGCTGGTGCTCGGCATCGCCGACCGGGTGGGCGACGTCGCCGGCATCCCCGACGTGCTGGGCCGCTGGGACGTGCTCGCGGCCGCCGGCCTCATGTTCACCCTCGAGTTCGTCGCCGACAAGGTCCCCTACCTCGACTCCACCTGGGACGTGGTCTCCACGGCGATCCGGCCCACGGTGGGCGCGGTGATCGGCGTGCTCCTGGCCGGCGACGCGACGTCGCTGGACCAGGCCGTCCTCGGGGTCGTCGGCGGCGGCACCGCGCTGCTGTCGCACCTGGTCAAGGCAGGGAGCCGGCTGGCCATCAACTCCTCCCCCGAGCCGGTCACCAACGTCACCGCCAGCGTCACCGAGGACCTCACCGTCCTCGGGGTGGTGTGGGTCGCGATCGAGCACCCGCAGGCCGCCGCGGCGATCGCCGCGGTGCTCCTGGTCGTGGGCCTCATGGCGCTGGTCGTCCTGGGCCGGTTCGTGCGGCGCGGCTGGCGCCGCTGGAAACGACGGGATCCGGTCCCTGCGGCCTAGGGTGCTCGCCATGGCGCGCGTGGTGGTGGTGGGAGGCGGGTTCGGCGGTCTCGCGTCGGCCGCCCGGCTGGCCAGGCTGGGCCACGAGGTGACCCTCGTCGAGCGGTCCCCGACGCTCGGGGGCGCGCTGTCGACGGTCTCCCGGGAGGGCTTCGGGTGGGACGCCGGACCCACCTCGACCCTGCTCCCCGCCGTCGTGCGCGACCTCTTCCGCAAGACCGGTCGACCGCTCGAGCGCGAGCCCGGCGAGGTCGACCTGGTGGCCCGGGACCTGGTCCGCGAGCACCGCTTCGAGGACGGGTCGACCCTGCGGCTGCCCGGCGGGTCGCGCGCCGCCCAGCTGGCGGCGTTCGACGAGCTCGGACCGGGACTCGGCCAGCAGTGGGTCGACCACGTCGCCTCCTACTCCGACACCTGGGACCTGCTGCGCCGCGACCATCTCGAGCGCCCGTGGGACCCCGCGCTGGCCCCCAGGGCCCTGACCGACCTGCTCACCGGCCGGGAGACGCTGCACCGGCGGCTGCGGCGGGCGTTCCGCGACGAGCGGCTGCGGCTGGTCGCCGGCCACCCGTTCGTCGTCGACGGCCACGACCCGCGCAACGTCCCGGCGTGGTCGGGCGTGCTGGCCTACGTCGAGCAGCGGTTCGGCGCGTGGACGGTCCCCGGCGGCATGGCCGCGCTCGGCACGGTCCTCGCCGCGCGCCTCGACACCCGAGGGGTCACCGTGATGACGTCCACGACCGTCGACGACCTGGTCGTGCGCGAGGGCCGGGTGGCGGCCGTCGCCACGTCGGCCGGCGAGCTGGATGCCGACCTGGTCGTCTGCGCCATCGACCCGCGCCGGCTGCCGGTCCTGGCGCGGCACGTCGAGCGCACCATGCCCGCCATCCCGCCGGTGATCTGCCACCTCGGCCTCTCGGACGCGCACACCCTGCCCGACCTGCCGCACGAGGTGGTCCTGCACGGCGACCCGATGCTCGTCGTCCGCACCGGTGGCCGGGCGCCCACGGGTGCCGCCGGCTGGACGGTCCACGGTCGCGGCCGGCTCGCCGAGGACATCCTCCGGGCGCTCGCCCGGCACCGGATCGACGTGCGCGACCGGGTCGTCGTACGGGTCGACCGGTCGCCGCGCGACCTCGTCGAGGACTGGGGCGGGTCACCGCTCGGCGTGCTGTGGCAGGGCCGGGCGACCGTCCGGGCCCGGCTCGGACCGACGACGCCGGTGCCGGGCGTGTACGCCGCCGGCGCGCACGCCACTCCCGGGTCCGGGCTGCCGTTCGTGGGGCTCTCGGCCGCGCTCGTCGCCCAGGCCGTCGGCCCGGCCTGAGCCGGGGCGTCGTCCCTCAGGCCAGCGTCCAGGTGAYGGTCACGGCACCCCGCACCGCCGTCTCCCCCGGCTCCAGGCCCGCGCCCGCAGCTTTGAGGGCCACCGGCGTCGGCCCCCCGGCGTCCGTCGGCATGCCCTCCACGATGGCCACGACGTCGCCCAGCTCCGCCCCGGCGAGGGCGGCCAGGTGCGCGGCGTGCGCCCGGGCGTCGTCCCACGCGGCCTCGGCCGCCGTGGACCGGGCCGCGGACGGGTCGCTCACGTCCAGCGAGACCCCGTCGACCACGAGCGCGTCGCCGACCGCGTCGGCGAGCGCGGTCACCAGGTCACCCGCCTGCTCGACCGACGTGCACCGCACCGCGAGCGAGTGCCGGGCCTCGAAGCCGGCGGGCCGCCCCTCCGCGTCGTGCCACGGCCAGACGCTGAGACCCATCGATCCGGGCAGGAGATCGTGCTCGCGAGCCACGTCGCCGACCCGGTCGGCCGATGCCGACACCCCGGACAGGGCGGCGGCCACGCCGGCGGCGCGGTGCACGGCGGCGACCCGGACGACGGCCGAGTCGGGGACGACGGTGGCGACTCCGTGACCGGTCACGGTGACGGTGCGGGGGACGGTCATGGGTGCACCGTAGCGATCCCGGCAGGGGGCGGCGCCCCGATCGGCCAGGGTCAGACGGTGATCCGTAGCGCGGAGAAGATCTCCCGCGTCGCCTTGGACCGGTTGAGGGTGTAGAAGTGCAGTCCCGGCGCCCCGGCGGCGAGCAGCGCCTCGCACAGCTCGGCGGCCATCGCGATCCCCTCGGCGCGCAGCCCGGCCGGGTCCTGCTCGTGCGGCGCGAGGCGCCGGCGCACGGCGTCGGGCACGGGGTGGCCGGAGAGCTCCGCCATCCGCGAGACCTGACGCAGGTTGAGGATCGGCATGATCCCGGGCAGCACCGGGATGTCCACGCCCACGGCGCTCGAGCGCTCGAGCAGGCCGGCGTAGTCGTCGGCCGAGAACACCATGTCGGTGATCGCGAACTCGGCACCGGCCCGCTGCTTGGCCAGCAGCACGCGCGCGTCCTGCTCGAGCGACTCCGCCGACGGGTGGCCCAACGAGAAGGCCGCGACCGCGACCGCGAAGTCACCGCGCCGGCTCGCCAGCTCGACCAGGTCGCTGGCGTGCGCGAGGCCACCCTCGGTGGGCACCCACTCGGCCCGCGGCCCGTCCTCGGGGTCGCCGCGCAGGGCGAGCACGTGGGCGACACCGGCCTCCGCGTAGCTGTCCAGGATCGACTCCAGCTCCGCGCGGGTGTGGCCCACGCAGGTGAGGTGACCGACCGGGACCAGCGAGGTCTCGCGGGCGATCCGTCCGGTGATCCGGACCGTGGTGTCGCGCGRGCTGCCGCCGGCGCCGTACGTCACGGAGACGAAGGTGGGGTCGTAGGGCTCGAGCTCGGTGATGGCGCGCCAGAGCTGCTCCTCGCCCTCCGCGTCCTTGGGCGGGAAGAACTCGAAGGAGAACGAGCGCTCGCCGCCCTCGATGCGCTCGCGCATGCTCCGTCCGCGTCCCTGGGTCATGGCTCAACCCTAGGTACGCCGCGGGTGCGGGGCCGCATCCGTCCACTGGTTAGGCTCCCGGCGTGACCAGCCCGGTGAGCATGCAGTGGGACCCCGCCGACTTCCGCGAGCGGATCCAGACGGTGCTCGACGCCTTCCTCGACGAGCAGGCGGCGCGGCTCTCGCCCCTGGGCGACGACGCCGCCCGGCTCATCGCCGAGGCCCGCACCAGCGTCCGCGGCGGGAAGCGCTTCCGGGCCGCGTTCTGCCACTGGGGCTACCGCGCGATCCGGCCCGACGTCGCCGACGAGGACGCCCTCGCCCGCGCCTGCGCCGCGCTCGAGCTGCTGCACGCCAGCGCACTGGTGCACGACGACTTCATGGACGCCTCCGACACCCGACGCGGCCGGCCGTCGACCCACCGGTCCTTCGAGGCCGAGCACCGCGGGGCCGGGTGGCGCGGGCGTCCCGACCAGTACGGCGCCGCGGCCGCGATCCTGCTCGGCGACCTGCTCCTGGGGTGGTCGGAGGAGCTGTTGCGTCGCTGCGGACTGCCGCTGGCGAGCGTCGTACCGGCCCTCGAGGTCTTCGACCTGTGCCGCACCGAGGTGATCGCCGGGCAGTTCCTCGACGTGTCCGTGCAGGCCCGCGGGCGTGCGGACGTCGACACCGCGATGACGGTGCTGCGCTACAAGTCCGCCAAGTACTCCATCGAGCGCCCGCTGCACATCGGGGCCGCGCTGGCCGGCGCCACGCCCGCCCAGCTCGAGGAGCTCAGCAGGTTCGGGCTGCCGCTCGGCGAGGCGTTCCAGCTGCGCGACGACCTGCTCGGCGTGTACGGCGACCCCGCGACCACGGGCAAGCCGGCCGGCGACGACCTCGTGGAGGGCAAGCGCACCGTGCTGGTCGCCCTGGCCCTCGACGGCACCGACCGCGACGCCGCCGGGCGCCTCGACGCGGCGCTCGGCACCACCCTCGACGAGGTCGCGGTCGCCGACCTGCGCGACATCATCGATCGCTCCGGCGCGCACGCGCAGGTCGAGGAGGTCATCGCGGCGCTCGCCGAGCGGGCGGTGGCGGCGCTGGAGACCCCGACCGTGGACGACGCGGCCCGGGGCGTGCTGCGCGAGCTGGCCGCCGCGGCGACCCAGCGCACCGTCTGAGGGGGGCCCGCGACCGGGGCTCAGTCCAGGCTGGGCAGCCCGGCGACCTCGGGGCCCTCGCCCCGCAGCAGCACGGCGAACGGCGCGCCGCGGTCGGCGTGCACCCGGGACCCCAGGACGGTGAGCGCGATGTCGAACGCCTTCTCGTCGCCGCGCGCGAGCGTCGCCCAGCCGTCCCACAGCAGCACCACGCCGTCGAGCCCGGAGCCGATGTCGTGCAGGCAGTCGGCGAGGGCGTCGAAGTTCTGGCCGTACCAGTCGGGGAAGCCGAGGGCCTCCCCCACTGCCGCGAGGAAGTCGGCCTTGCCGTCCGCGACCCAGCCGTCGACGTGGGCCAGACCCCAGCCGGCGTACTCGACCGTGCGGCGTACGTCGTCGACGTCGAACGCCCCGTGCCACAGGTAGGTGCCGGGGTCCACCCGGCCGGCCAGCAACGCAGCGAGCCCGCTCATCGCACGATCCTCTCGAAGGACGCGTAGTGGTCCCCGGTCCAGTACAGCTCGCCGTCCTGCCCGGCGACGATGCGGCGCGCGCCGCGGTCCTCCGAGCCCGGGGTGGGCACGGTGTACTCGGTGTAGTAGCCCTGCGGCCGGTCCGGGAGCAGCTCCTCCCGGTTGCCGAAGGTGCCGCCGTCCTCGTCCTCGGGGAACGGGCCGCCGGCATCGATCAGCACGACCGTGTCGGCCGCCTCGGGCGGCAGGTCGGCCAGTAACACCACGGACAGTCCGCCCGAGGCGTCGGTCGGCGGGTCGTCGGAGGAGGTGCCGCCGCTGCCCTGGGTCCACCACACGAGGGCGGCGACGACCACCGCGAGCAGCAGCCCGAGCGCGTTCCGCTGCCCTGTCCGCATGACCGGTCAGGCTAGCCGGTCAGAAGCCCAGGACCTGGGCGCGACGCTTGACCTCGGAGCCGCGGTTCTCACGCAGCGCGTCGATCGGACGACCGGGGAGGTCGTCGTCGGTGAAGATCCAGGCGATGCACTCGCGGTCGTCGAAGTGGCGGTCGTGCAGCAGGGTCAGCAGCCCGGGCAGTCCCTTGACGACGAGACCGTCCTGGATGAAGTCGGCCGGCACCCGGGGCCCGGCGCCGGGGCTGGGCACGGCCCCGGCCAGCTCGTGGTCCTTGATCATCGTGCGCACCTTGGCGGGGGTGACGCCGAGGGCGTCGCCGGCCTCGTCCCAGGTGAGCCAGGTGGGGACGAGGGCAGCCAGGTCGGCCTCGGACAGGGGTACGTCGCTCATGGGACGCAGTTTTCCACGCCGCTGCTCCCGGGACCGATCCACACCCCTCCCGACACGCCCGACCCTGGCCCGGCTGGTCTGGACCGGGTCGCGGTGCGTACCGTCGAACGCTCGCCGTGACGCCTTCCCCTCGGTCTCCGATGAGTCCGGGCGACGCGGCGAGGACGAGGAGAACCGTCGTGCGCCGACCCCTGATCGTGGCCACCGCCGCCGTGGCGGCCCTGGTGCTCGCGCCACTCGCGCCGGCGGCCGCCGACCACCTGCGGCTCCCCGAGGGACGCCACCTGAAGACCTACACCGTCAAGCCCGGCGACACCGCCACCGGGCTGGCGGTCCGCTTCCACGCCTGGACCGCCGAGCTGATCTCCCACAACCACCTCGACGCCTCCGGTCGGCTGCGGGTCGGTCAGCGGATCGAGATCCCGGTCGTCACGAAGGCGCGGGACGAGGATCGCGACGAGCACCACCACGGCGGCCAGGGCCACGGGGGCCAGGGCGGCGGGGGCGGCGGCGCCGCAGGGGGCTCGGGCTCGTCGACCGGCCACCCGTCGCGTGACCGGGTCCGCCGCACGATCACCCGCGCCGCGAACTACCGCGGGGTGGACCCGCAGCTCGCGCTGGCCATCGGCTGGCAGGAGTCGGGGTGGCAGATGCACCGCGTCTCCAGCGCCGGAGCCATCGGCGCGATGCAGGTGCTGCCCGGCACGGGCCGCTGGATGGAGCAGTACGCCGGCCGCGACCTCCGCCTGCGGGTCCTCAAGGACAACGCCACCGCCGGCGTGCTGCTGCTCGGCGTCCTCGACGACCACACCCGCAACCGCCGCCACCAGGTCGGCGCCTACTACCAGGGGCTCGGCGCGCTGCAGGAGCACGGCCTGTACGGCGAGACCAAGGCGTACGTCGCCAACGTGCTGGCCATCAAGGAGCGCCTCGAGACCGGCCGGCCGCCGGCCTGAGCGGCGTACCGGAGCGGGCAGGGCGCATCCACGCCACGCCGGGGCGGGGCGCCGGGGCGGTGTCGGGGCGCGCGATTCGTACGATGGGGGCTCCGGATCCTTCCCCGTCCGGTGATGGAGGTCGAGCTGTGGAGCCACGCGACGAGCCGACCGGGTCCGATCGCGGCCCGGCGCGCGGCGCTGCCGAGCGACGCACCGGCGCCGACGCCCTCGTCGGCCGCCTCCTCGACCGTCGCTACCGGATCGGGGGACGCATCGCCCGTGGCGGCATGGCCAGCGTGTACGAGGCCACCGACATCCGCCTGGACCGGACCGTCGCCGTCAAGGTGATGCACCCCGGCCTCGGCGACGACGACGACTTCGCCCAGCGCTTCGTGCGCGAGGCCCGCGCGGCCGCCCGGCTCAACCACCCGCACGTGGTGGGGGTCTACGACCAGGGCGACGACGACGGCACGGTCTTCCTGGCCATGGAGTACGTCCCCGGGCACACGCTGCGCGACGTCATCCGCAAGGAGTCCCCGATGACGCCGCTGCGGGCCCTGGCGCTCCTCGAGCCCGTCGTCTCGGCGCTGGCCGCGGCACACCGGGCCGGGCTCATCCACCGCGACGTCAAGCCGGAGAACGTGCTCATCGCCGACGAGGCCCACGGCGGCGGCGTCAAGGTCGCCGACTTCGGGCTGGCCAAGGCCGTCAGCGCCGACACCCAGCACACGGCCACCGGCGGCGTCCTGATCGGGACGGTGTCCTACCTGGCCCCCGAGCTCGTCGTCGACGGCCGCGCCGACGCGCGCGCCGACGTGTACGCCGCCGGCGTCGTCCTCTACGAGCTGCTCACCGGCCGCAAGCCGCACGAGGGTGAGAGCCCCATCCAGGTCGCCTACCGCCACGTCCACGAGGACGTCCCCGCACCGTCCGCGCTCCAGCCGGACCTCCCGGCGTACGTCGACGCGCTCGTCGCGCGCGCCACCAGCCGCGACCGCACCCAGCGTCCCGCCGACGCCGGCGTGCTGCTGCACCAGATCCACCGGGTGACCCAGGCCCTGCGCGAGGGCGTCACGGACGACCCCGAGCTGACCGCCGACCTGGCGCCCGTGGCGCCGTACGTCGACGACAGCACCGATGCGCAGACCGACGAGGACACGACACCCGAGCCGTTCGACCCGGTCGAGATGGCCAACCTCAGCGCCCGGCTGCAGCCGCCGCCCGGCGACCCCCGGGCGGAGATCGTCGACGACAGCCACCACACGACCGTCCTCGACCGCCGGCCGCCGCGCCCGCCCAGCCAGGCTGCGCCGGTCGTGACCGCGGCGCGCTCGAAGTCGGTCAAGGGCCCCCTCGCCCTGCTGCTCACCGTCCTGCTCGTCGCCGCCCTCGGCGGCGGGGCGTGGTGGCTGGGGTGGGAGCGCTACACCGTCACTCCCGGGGTGCTCGGCGTCGACGCGGCGACGGCCGCGGCCGAGCTCGAGAAGTCCGGGCTAGACGCCGAGGAGGGCGATCCCCGCTACTCGGAGACCGTGGAGGCGGGGCTGGTGCTCGACACCGACCCGGAGCCCGGGGACCGGGTGCTCGACGGCGGCACCGTCACCCTGGTCGTGTCGTTGGGGCCGGAGCGCTACGAGGTGCCGGCCCTGGCCGGACTGACCGAGGACCAGGCGCAGGACACCCTCGACCAGGGCAACCTGGCCTTCGGCGAGAGCAGGGAGAAGTTCTCGGACACGGTGCCGGCCGGGCAGGTGATCCGGTCGGCTCCCGCCACCGGCAAGGTCCTCAAGCCCGACGCACCCGTCGACCTCGTGCTGAGCAAGGGCCGCCGCCCGATCGACATCAAGGACTGGACCGGCGAGGACGCCGAGCAGGCCACCTCGGCGCTGGAGAGACGCAAGCTGGTCGTCGAGGTGACCGGCGAGGAGTACAGCGACACCGTCGACGAGGGCGACGTGATCTCGCAGAACCCGACGGCCGGACCGCTCTACAAGGGTGACACCGTGCAGCTCGTCGTCTCCCGGGGTCCGGAGCTCGTCGAGGTGCCGAGGGTCGTCGCCAAGGGCGTCGACGCCGCCACCGAGGAGCTGGAGGCACTGGGGTTCGTGGTCGAGGTCGAGGAGAGCAGCAACTACATCGGCGTCGGCTTCGTCTTCAGCTCCGACCCCGGCGCGGGGTCGATGGCGCCCAAGGGCTCCACGATCACGCTCTACCTGATCTGACGGCCTAGCCTTCCTCGGGTGACGCCCGAGCTCCGCAACCCGATCGGCACCCACGTGAGGGTCGGCAAGGGACTCGTCGCGGGCGCGCTCGCGCAGGTGGACGAGGTCGGCTACGAAACCCTCCAGGTCTTCGTCGGCAACCCGCGCGGCTGGGCGCACTCGCCGGGCAGGCCGGCCGAGGACGAGCGCTTCCGGGAGGAGTGCGCGCGACGAGGCCTGCGCGCCTTCATCCACGCGCCGTACCTCGTCAACCTCGGCTCCCCCACGCCGCTGACCTGGGAGCGCTCGGTCGGCGTCGTCGCCCACACGCTGCGCCGCGCCGTCGAGGTCGGCGCCGAGGGCGTCGTCGTCCACACCGGTTCGTACGTCGACCCGACCGGCTCCCGGGAGCAGCACGACGCCGCGATGCGCCGGGTCCGCGAGGGGCTGCTGCCGGTGCTGGAGGCGCTCGACGGCGACGACGCCCCGTGGCTGCTGCTGGAGCCGACCGCCGGGCAGGGCCGGTCGCTTTGCGCCGGCGTCGACGACCTCGAGCCCTACCTCGCCGCCCTCGACCTGCACCCCCGCGCCGGGATCTGCCTGGACACCTGCCACGTCTTCGCGGCCGGTGCGCCCCTCGACGAGCCCAGCGGGGCGACCGCGACCGTCGACCGGATCGTGGAGATCGGTGGCGCGGAACGGCTGCGGCTGATCCACGCCAACGACTCGATGGACGTGCGCGGCGCCTCCAAGGACCGGCACCAGCGCATCGGCGAGGGCCACATCGGCACCGACGCGTTCCGCGAGCTGTTCGCGCACCCTGCGACCGCGGGGGTGCCGTTCATCCTGGAGACGCCGGGCTCGCGCGACGCCGGCAACCCGGACCTCGAGGTGCTGCGGCGGCTGCGGGCGGAGGCGGCGGCGTGAGCGCGCGGCGTACCTCCCTGCTGGCCTCCCTGGCGCTGCTCGCCATGACGGCCACGTGGGGCTCGACGTTCTTCCTCATCAAGGACCTGCTCGACCGCATGCCGGTGCTCGACTTCCTGGCCGTGCGGTTCGCGATCGCCAGCGCCGTGATGCTGCTCGCCGCCCCCCGGGCCCTCGCCCGCCTCTCCCCCGCGGTCCGCCGCCACGCGGTGGTCCTGGGCCTGCTGTACGGCGTCGCGCAGATCCTCCAGACCGGCGGGCTCGCCCACACCCCGGCCAGCGTCAGCGGCTTCATCACCGGGATGTACGTCGTGCTGACCCCCGTCCTCGCCGCGGCGATCCTGCACACCAGGATCACCGCGGTGACCTGGGCGGCCGTCGCGCTCGCGACCGCCGGCCTCGGCGTGCTGACCCTGAGCGGCCTGAGCCTGGGGTACGGCGAGGCGGTCACGCTCGTGTCGGCCGTGCTCTACGCGCTGCACATCGTCGGGCTGGGCGCCTGGTCGACGCCGCGGGACGCCGTCGGCATGTCGATCCTGCAGATCATGGTCATCACCCTCGTGTGCCTCCTGGCCACGCTCCCCGACGGGATCGTGCTGCCGTCGACCGGACGGGACTGGCTGTCGGTCGTCTACATGGCGATCTTCGCCGGCGCCCTCGCGATGCTGGGCCAGACCTGGGCGCAGGCGCACCTGCCGCCGACCCGTAGCGCGATCATCATGAGCATGGAGCCGGTCTTCGCGGCCTCCTTCGCCGTGTGGCTGGGCGGGGAGGGCGTGACGCCGCGCCTCCTCGTCGGGGGCCTGATGGTGCTCACCGCAATGCTGGTCGTCGAGCTCGTCCCGCGACGCCGGGTCGAGGTCGAGGTGTCGCACATCGCCGTCTGAGCGACCGGGCGGTTCCGGCGCGCTGGAATCCGCCGACCGGGCACTTCCGGCGCGCTCGAACCCCGACCGCTGGAAGCTGAGTCACCCACTGACTCAGGTCGCACCTCGCCGACGGTCAGCGGTCAGCAGTGGGACAAACCCGAGGCCCCGTCCCGGCCGGCCACCTAGGCTTGTCCCATGAGCACCTGTGCACGGTGCGGCCATGAGCTCGGGGTGGGCCGCTTCTGCACCAACTGCGGGCACCCGATCGGCCAGCCCGTCCCCGAGTCCGAGGTGCTCCCCCGCCTCGACGTGCCGACGCCCGGCGTGACGCACGACGAGTCGACCGACCGGCCGGCGTGGCTGCTGCCCGTGATCGGCGCAGTGCTGGCGCTGGTCCTGGTCGTCGCGCTGGTGTCCTGCCTGGGCGGGGACGAGGACGAGCCGGACGCCGCGCGGAGCACCCCCACGGCCGACGCCTCCGGTGCGGCAGGCGACCGGCTCCGGCCGACCGACGTCGCCAGGACCGCTCGCATCGACGCCCCCGAGGCCGCGCCCACCACCACCGACCTGGACGGCAGCACCGTGGGCTTCCCGGCGGAGCAGATGGTGGACGGGCTGCCCGAGACGTCGTGGCGCACCGCAGGGGACGCCACGGGCACCACGATCACCTTCACCCTGCGTCGCCCGACCACGCTGACCTCCCTCGGCCTGGTCAACGGCTACGCCAGGCGGGTGTCCAACGGGTCGTCCCAGGTCGACTGGTACCCGCTGAACCGCCGCATCACGCGGGTGCTGTGGGTCTTCGACGACGGGTCCACGGTCGGCCAGGACCTGAGCGAGGTACGCCGCCTCCAGCGGCTGCGGATCGACCCGGTCACGACGCGGACCGTCCAGCTCCGGATCGCCGCGGTCACCCCGCCCGGGGCGGGTCCCCTCGGTCGTGACTACACCGCCGTCAGCGAGGTCCTGCTGTCGGGCACCCGGGCCTGAGCAGCGCGACGGCCGGACCCGCAGGGGGCCCGGCCGTGCGTCGTACGACTCCGGTCACTTCACCTCGGAGCGCATCACCATCGCGAGACCGACCGCCAGCGGGGCGACCAGCCAGATGAGCCCGCTGGTGCCCAGCTGCGCCCAGAACTCCCCGGTCATGCTCGCCTCGTAGAGCCGGCTGCTCGCGAAGTTGAAGTCGACCCACGGCTGCAGGTCGGCGAACCACGACTGCAGGCCGGCCAGCAGCATCAGCAGGCTGGGCAGCACGAGCGAGTAGACGAAGTACGTCACGATCGCCGCCGCGGAGCTGCGCAGCAGCACGCCCAGCATGAAGCCGACGGTCATGCCGAGCACCTGGGCGAGCACGATCTGGGAGAACACGACCACGGAGATGTTCCACACCGGGTCGACACCGACGATCGCCGAGCCGAGCAGGTTGCCCAGCGCGCCGATCCCCAGTGCCACGAACATCGAGGCCACGCCGACGAGAACCGCCGCGATCGCCTTCGCGGCGATGACGCGGCCCCGGTTCGGGACCATGGTGTACGTCGTGAGGCCGGTGCGCTGGGTGTACTCACCGGTGACCGAGAGGATCGCGATCATCGGCAGGATCACCGACATGGGCACGCCGATCGCGCTGGCGAAGAGGTCGAAGTCGATCTCCGCGTCGGGCGCGAACAGGATCGCCGCCCCGGTCGCGACGACCGACAGGATGGCGATGCTCATCAGCATCCAGAAGCCGGCGCGGGTGTCGAACATCTTGCGCAGCTCGACCGACACGATCCGGCCGGTCGTGATCGGGGGGACGGCCCTGCGCTCGCGCGGTGCCGCCGTGGTGGTCCTGCTGGTCGTGGTGGTCGTGGGCTGGACGGTCGTGGCGGTCATGCCGCTGCTCCTTCTCGCTGGGTGTCGGCGGTGAGCTCGAGGAACATGTCCTCCAGGCCGGCGCCGTCGCCGGACCTGAGCTCGGTGAGGGGGACGCCCGCGTCCAGGGCGACACGGCCCACCTGGTCGGGGGTGGCGTCGGTGCGCAGCCCGCCGTCGACGGCACTGCACGCGACGCCCTGGGCCACGAGCGCCCGACCGAGGACCTCGACCTCGGGCGTGCGGACGAGGGTGCCCGCGCCGGCCAGGAGCTCGGCCTTGGTGCCCTGCGCCACGATCCGGCCCTGCCCGATGACGACGATGTCGTCGGCGATGACCTCGATCTCGTGGAGCAGGTGCGAGGACAGCAGCACGGTGCCGCCGTCGCGGGCGAAGTCGCGCAGCAGGTCGCGCATCCACCGGATGCCGGCCGGGTCGAGGCCGTTGGCCGGCTCGTCGAGGATCAGTACCCGCGGATCGCCGATCAGGGCCGCGGCGATGCCGAGGCGCTGGCGCATCCCGAGGGAGTAGTGCCGCACGCGGCGTCCGGCCTCCTCCGGCGTGAGGCTGACCAGCTCGAGCATCTCGTCGACGCGCGTGCGGGGCAGTCCCATGGTGCGCTGGGCGATGGTGAGGATCTCGCGACCGGTGCGCCCGGCGTGCTGCGCGGACGCGTCCAGGAGGACGCCGACCTCATGGCCGGGGTTGGTCAGGTCGGCGAAGCGGGCGCCGTCGATGAGGGCGGAGCCGGACGTGGCCGGGGTGAGGCCCACGACGATCCGCATGGTGGTGGACTTGCCGGCACCGTTGGGGCCGAGGAAGCCGGTGACCCGGCCGGGCCGGGCGGTGAAGGTGACGTCGTCGACGGCCGTGAAGCCGCCGTACTTCCGGGTGAGTGACTCGACTGTGATCATGGGCCCCACGTTCTCCCGAACGGGCACCCGCGCACATCGGGGACAACGCTGGGACCGACCACGGCCGCACCCTGAGGTCGTCTCGGGGTCTCCCCCGAGACCCGCCTCCTAGGCTTGGACCATGCCGCGCACCGTCATCCACTCCGTCACCGCGCCGGAGCAGGTGACCGCGGCGGTCGCCGTCTGGGCGTCGGCCCGCGAGGCGGTCGGTGGCACGCCGTCACCCGAGCGACGGGCCCGGGTGGAGGCCACGGTTCGCGACAGCCGCGTGGCCCTGCTCGCGACGTACGGCGACCGGCCCGCCGGCATGCTCGTGGCCGAGCCCTACGCCGAGAACGCCGTCGAGGACCCGACGTGCGGCCACGTGGCGATGGTGTTCGTCGACCCGGCCTACTGGGGCAGCGGCATCGGCGGCACGCTCGTCCGCGCGCTGCAGGCACCCCCCGAGGGCACGGAGTGGACGCGGCTGAGCGTGTGGACGCGGGCCACCAACCGGCGCTCGCTGCGTCTCTACGGCACGTGCGGCTTCGTCGACTCCGGTGACCGCGCCATCCTGCACGAGGGCGAGGAGATCATCCGGCTGGAGTGGCGGCGACCCGACTGAGCACGCCGGCGGCGCGACGGGCGTCGTCCGCGCTGATGTCGAGGTGCGTCACCAGGCGTACGGCGCGTGGTCCGACGGGCGCGACGCGCACGCCCTGCTCGGCGGCCTGCGCGACGAAGCGGCCGGCGTCGTCCCGCTCGACCACGACGATGTTGGTGTCCACGGTGTCCGGGTCGACGCCGCACGCCTCCGCGAGCAGACGGGCGTGCGTGTGGTCCTCGGCGAGGCGCTCGACGTGGTGGTCGAGCGCGTGCAGGCCGGCCGCGGCGAGGATGCCGACCTGGCGCATCCCACCCCCGAGCCGCTTGCGCCACACCCGGGCCTCGGCGATGGCGTCCCGACCGCCGACCATCAACGAGCCGACCGGGGCGCCCAGCCCCTTGGACA
>NZ_JBFUMD010000023.1:0-16810 GCF_054049555.1 Nocardioides sp. P5_C9_2 | reverse complement strand
GTTTGGCACCCTGTTGGCACCCGCGAGGGGGCCAAACGTCACGGACTACCCCGGCAGGCGGTAGCCCCCGTCGACGGCCGCGACGAGGCCGTCCTCGAGGAGGCCGGCCAGGCACCGCTCGCGCTGGTCCGCGCCGGGCCACACAGCCTCGACCGCCTCCGGACGCACGGTTCCCTCGGCGTCGCGAAGCACGGCCATGATCCGGCCGCGACACTGGCGGTCGGTCCCTGCCCACGCCTGACCACGGCGTGGAGGACCGTCGTACGCCGGCAGGCCGGCCGCCAGCCAGGCGCACCGGTCGGCGACCGGGCAGGCCCCGCAGCGCGGATCGCGGGCGGTGCAGACGAGCGCGCCGAGCTCCATCACCGCGACGGCCCAGGTGGCGGCGGTGGCGTCGTCCTCGGGCAGGAGGGCGGTGGCCAGGTCGCGTTCGGCGCGGGTGACCGACGTGGACGGGAACTCGACCCCGGACTCCACCCGCGCCAGCACCCGGCGCACGTTGGTGTCGAGCACGACGTGGCGGCGGCCGTGGGCGAAGCTCGCCACGGCCGCTGCGGTGTAGTCGCCGACGCCGGGCAGCGCGATGAGGTCGTCGTACGACGCGGGCACCTCGCCTCCGTGGCGCTCGACCAGGGCGACCGCCGCCGCGTGCAGCCGCAGCGCTCGCCGCGGGTAGCCCAGCCGTCCCCACATCCGCACCGCCTCGCCCGTCGGCTCCGCTGCGAGGTCGGCCGGCGTCGGCCACCGCTCGAGCCAGGCGTCGTGGACGGGGAGCACCCGCGCGACCGGCGTCTGCTGGAGCATCAGCTCGGAGACCAGCACCGACCACGCCGAGGCCTCGGGTCGGCGCCAGGGCAGGTCGCGTGCGTGGGCGTCGTACCAGGCGAGGATCRGGGCGTGCAGGTCACTCATCGCGGCGATCGTACGCACGGATCCGCGGGGACCCCGGTGTGGCACCACCCCCGGTACCCGCCCGACTCCTAGGGTTCGGGTCATGCCGTCCTCCCGCCCCACCCCCCCGATGGCACCGCGTGGTCCGCTGCCCGCCCGGATCTACTKGTTCCGTCGTCTGGTGGTGCTCGGCGTGGCCGTGCTGCTCGTCGCCGGCCTGGCCCGACTGCTGGGCGGCTCGAGCGACGCCTCCTCCGACGAGGCCGCCCAGGCCACCACGGCCGGAGCCACCACCAGCACCAGCGCTGACCCGTCCGAGACGGCCGCCACCGAGGCCCCGACCACGCCGGTCGAGGGACCGAAGCGCCGGAAGTCGCAGCAGACCCCGACCGAGCCGCCGCTGGCCGAGCCGAGCGGCACGTGCGAGAACGGCGACATCGTCGCGACCCCCGCGATCACCGAGGCCCCGGGCGGCAGCGACGTCCCGATCACCATCAACCTCCGCACCCGGGTGACCGCCGCGTGCACCTGGACGGTCTCGCCGGACACCCTGACCGTGAGCATCACCTCCGGTGCCGACTCCATCTGGTCGAGCCGCGAGTGCCCGGCCGCGATCGTGCCGCAGGAGGTGGTGGTCCGGCAGGCCGTGGACGCCCCGGTCGTCGTCACCTGGAACGCGCGTCGCTCCGATGAGGAGTGCTCCTCGCTCACCGAGTGGGCGCTGCCCGGGTTCTACCACGTGGAGACGGCGGCACTGGCCGGCGAGCCGACCGAGGTGCAGTTCGAGCTGGTCCGCCCCGCGAGCGAGGTGATCACCAAGACGGTGACTCCCAAGCCGCAGAAGACCGGGAAGGGCCGGTCCCACCAGCCCGGCCAGGACGGCTCCGGGAACTCCGAGGGCTGAGCCGGAATCACCGGCTGACCGGTGATTCYGCGGGTTCGCCTACGTTGCAACACGCGCCGACCCACGGAAGTGCGCGTCAACCTCGGAGCCGGGCCGGGCCGAGCGGGGCCGAGCGCACGCGGCGACCTTGTCCGTCAGTTGCTGCTGCCCGGCTCAGATGTAGCGCTCGGTGATGCTCGACTCGGCGAGGCGGGACAGCCCCTCGCGGACGCTGCGGGCCCGGAGCTCTCCGACGCCCTCGACGGCCTGGAGGTCGTCGATGCCGGCGGAGAGCAGCTGCTGGAGCCCGCCGAAGTGCTCGACGAGGCGATCGACCACGGATCCCGGCAGGCGAGGCACCTTGGCGAGCAGCCGGTAGCCGCGGGGGGCCACCGCGCCGTCGAGGTTCTCCGCGGTCCCGAGGCCGAGCACCGCGGCCACCGCACCCGGGTCGACCAGCTCGGTGGGGGAGAGGGTGGACAGGTCACCCAGGATCACCGAGGCCTCGACCTTGCGGCGCTTGCCGGCCGGGAGGTAGTCGCGCACCACCAGCTCGCGCTCGGCGTCGACGCCGGTGATGAGCTCCTCGAGCTGCAGCGACAGCAGCCGGCCGTCGGTGCCGAGCTCGAGCACGTAGTCGTCGATCTCGCGGGCGATCCGGGTGACCATCTCGAGGCGCTGGGCCACGACGGCGACGTCGCGCACGGTCACCAGGTCCTCGATCTCGAGGGCCGACAGGGTCGCCGAGACCTCGTCGAGGCGCATCTTGTAGCGCTCGAGGGTGGCGAGGGCCTGGTTGGCGCGGGAGAGGATCTGGCCCGAGTCCTCGAGGACGTGCCGGATGTCGCCGACGTACGCCGCGATGATCTGCATGGACTGCGACACCGAGATGACGGGGTGCCCGGTCTGCTTGGCCACCCGCTCGGCGGTGCGGTGCCGGGTGCCGGTCTCCTCGGAGGGGATCGACTGGTCGGGCATCAGGTGGACGGCTGCCCGCGAGATCCGGGTGAGGTCCTTGTCGACGATGATGGCGCCGTCCATCTTGGCCAGCTCGCGCAGCCCGGTGGCCGTGAAGGGCACGTCGAGGGTGAAGCCGCCGGTGACGAGGGACTCGACCATCTTGTCCTGGCCCAGCACGATGAGGGCGCCGGTGCGACCCCGCAGGATGCGCTCGAGTCCGTCGCGCAGCGCGGTGCCGGGCGCGATCATCGCCAGGGTGGCGCGCAGGCGGAGCACGTCGTCTGAACGCTCGGGCACGGTGGTCCTCTCGTACGGGTACGACGCCGGGCGTCGCGGCGCTCAGTGTAGGGGACGGCCGCCGCCGGAAAGCCGTTGTCAGTCGAGGGGCGGCAGGGGGATCCGGTCGGCCCTGGTGACGCGCAGGGTGCACAGCGCGTCCCACACCGTGCTCTCGGCGATCACCCGCATCCCGTCGACGTCTCGACGCGAACCGCTGACGGTCTCGCCGGCCGCCCGCGGGACCACCGCGACCTCGAAGCCGAGTCGCGCGGCCTCGGCCAGCCGCTGGGGCAGGTCGCGCACCCGGCGCAGCTCACCAGCGAGACCGATCTCGCCCATCGCCACGACCCCCTTGGGCGGGGCGATGCCGTGGGTGGCGCTGGCCACCGCCACGGCGATGGCCAGGTCGGTGGCCGGCTCGGTGAGCTTGGCCCCGCCCACGGTGGAGGCGAAGACGTCGTGGGAGTGCAGCTTGATGGCGGCGTGCTGCTGGAGCACCGCCAGGATCATCGCCACCCGGGAGGAGTCGATGCCCGACGTCGTGCGCCGGGGGCGCTCGAGCGGCGACGGCGTCACCAGCGCCTGCACCTCGGCCAGCAGCGGACGGCGGCCCTCCATGGTGACCGCGACGCAGGTGCCGGGGACCTGCTGGCTGTGGTGCTCGACGAACAGCCCGGTGGGGTCGGTGACGGCGCTGATGCCGCCGGCGGAGAGGTCGAAGCAGCCCACCTCGTCGACCGGGCCGAACCGGTTCTTCATCGCGCGGACCATGCGGAAGCGGGAGTTGCGGTCGCCCTCGAAGTTGAGCACCACGTCGACGAGGTGCTCCAGGACCCGTGGCCCGGCGATCGAGCCGTCCTTGGTGACGTGGCCGACGATGACCGTGGTGATGTTGCGGGTCTTGGCCACCCGCACCAGTGCGGCCGCCACCTCCTTGACCTGGGTGACCCCGCCGGGAACGCCCTCGACGCCCGACGCGCCGATGGTCTGGATCGAGTCGATGACGAGCAGCGTGGGTCGCACCTGCTCGATGTGGGTCAGGACGGCGCCGAGGTCGGTCTCGGCCGCGAGGTAGAGCTCGTCGTGGACGCCGCCGGTGCGATCGGCGCGCAGCCTGACCTGCGAGGCCGACTCCTCGCCGGTGACGTAGAGGGTGCGGGTGCGGACCCGGGCGGTCTGGGCGGCCACCTCGAGCAGCAGGGTGCTCTTGCCGACGCCGGGCTCGCCGGCCAGCAGGATCGCGGCACCGGGGACCAGCCCGCCGCCGAGGACCCGGTCGAGCTCGGGGACGCCGCAGGAGCGGAAGGTGGCGTCCTCGACCGAGACCTCGCCGATCGGCACCGCGGGGCGCGTGACGGGCGACGCGGCGGCCCGCACGGTCGGGGCGGCCGCCTCGGCCACGGATCCCCAGGCCTGGCACTCGCCGCAGCGGCCCACCCACTTGCCGGTCTCCCAGCCGCACTCCGAGCACTTGTAGGCGGCGCGCTGTCTGCTCATGGGCGGCACGCTAGGCGACCGCACCGACAGCGCAGTTATGCTGCCCCTGTTTGGAACGATCAAGGGGGCCTGACATGTCGCGACCGGAGTCCCGGCTGGGCGCACACCTGCCGGTGTCGCCGCCGACGCTTGCCGACGTGGCCGAGCGGGCGGGGGTGAGCCGGCAGACGGTCTCCAACGCCGTCAACAACCCCGACCTGCTGCGCCCCGGCACCCTGGAGCGGGTCCGGGAGGCGATCGAGGAGATGGGCTACTCGCCCAACCGTGCCGCGCGCAACCTGCGCACCCGCACCTCCCAGCTGATCGGCCTGCGGGTCTCGCCGGTCCAGGAGGGCACGGCCAACGCGATGATGGACCGCTTCGTCCACACGCTGGTCGAGACGTCGGCGCTGGCCGGGCACCACGTCCTGCTGTTCACCGGGGAGGACGAGGACCCCGTCGCCGGTTACGACAACCTGCTGCGCTCGACCGCCGTCGACGCGTTCGTCGTCACCGACACCTACCTGGGCAACCCGCAGGCCGCGTGGCTCGCCCAGCAGCGGGCGCCGTTCGTCGCCTTCGGCCGTCCCTGGGACCGCGCCGACGCCCGGCACCCGTGGGTCGACGTCGACGGTGCCGCCGGCACCCGTCTCGCCACCGAGCACCTCATCGACCGGGGCCACACCCGCATCGCCTGGATCGGGTGGCGCAAGGACTCGCCCATCGGCGAGGACCGTCGCGCCGGGTGGCTGACGACGATGCGCGAGCACGGTCTCCCGACCACCGGGCTCGCCAGCCGGGTCGAGGACACCGTCCAGTCCGGCGGCGAGGCCGCGGCGGTGCTGCTCGACGAGTCGGCCCCCACGGCCTTCGTCTGCGCGTCCGACACGCTGGCCATGGGCGTCCTGCACACCCTGTGGCTGCGCCAGCTCGCCCCGGGCCGCGACATCGCGGTGGTGGGCTTCGACGACTCCCAGGTCGCCCAGGTCTACCCGGTCGGGCTCACCTCGGTGCGCCAGCCGCTCGAGGAGGTCGCGGTCCAGATCGTCACCGCGCTGCACGCGCTGCTCTCCCACCAGCCGCCCGCCGAGGACGGCGTGCTGCTCACCCCGAGCCTCGTCGTACGCCAGTCGTCCTGAGCCCRTCGCGTCAGTACGTCCGCCACCACACGTTGACGGCGTAGTCCACCTCGGTGCCCTCGTGGGCGGCGAGCACCCGCTGCGCCACCTCGGGGGAGAACTCGATCCGCACCACGGCCTCGAGGACCTCGCGGCGGGCGAACGACCACCCCATGTCGACCGGCACGCGGGTCCAGCCGCGCTGCGACCAGAACCGCTCGACCTCGACGGGGTCGACCTCCGGGTAGCCGAGGCGGAACCACGCCCCGAAGGTCGACCTGCTGGCGTCGTTGTCGATGACGAAGGCCGTGCCCCCGCGGCGTACGACGCGTTCCAGCTCGGCGAGGCCGGGCTCGCAGCCCGGACCGAAGAAGTAGGCCCACCGCGCGTGCATCACGTCGACCGACGCGTCGGGGAGTGGCAGGTCCTGCGCGGTGCCGGTCAGCACCTCGACGTTCCCCAGTCGTCGGGTACGACGCCGGGCCAGGGCCGCCAGCGACGGGTGCGGCTCGACCCCGACGACCCGGCGGGCGTGCTCGGCCCAGCGGGGGAGGTGGAAGCCGGTGCCGCAACCGACGTCGAGCAGCACCCGGTCGTCCCACGACGCCACGGCCCGCATGGCCGCCTCGATGCGGCCCCCGGGGTCGGCGGCGAGATTCTCGAGCTCGTACGTCTCCGGGTGGTGCCAGATGTTCGGGCTCGGGGTGGCCCCCGCGCGCGCCGGTGGACGCGTCAGAGCCGGACGAGCCCGGTAGGCGTCTGGACCTGGACGGCGATGATGCCCGGCGTGCCGTTGGGGGCGACCCACTCGACCTTGATGTCCTCGAGCGGCGACTCGACGGTCTCGCCGAGCCACTCGCTGACCCGCTGCGGGTCCCCGGCGATCTCCAGGGCGACCAGCGAGAAGTCGACGTCGGCGACGTTGCTCGGGTGCATCTCGGCCGGCGACTCCCACTGGATGAAGAAGGGGAGCTGCGGGTCCGACAGCAGGCCGTGGACGCCGATCTGGCGCCAGACCAGCTCCTCGCCGCTGGGCAGGTGCCGGTTGCCCTTGACCGACTCGCGGCCGAGGCGCGACTCGACGACGGTGATGTCGTCGACGGCCACCACCCAGCCCAGCCAGCCGCCACCGAGGGCGGAGCGGGCGCGGACGGCCTGCCCGAAGGGGGCCTTGTCGCTCGCAGGGTGGTCCAGCACCTCGACGATCTCGATGTAGGTGCGGCCGTCCAGCGGCATGATCATGTTGCGGGTCCCGAAGCGGGGATGCACGCCGCCGTCGATGAAGTCCTTGCCGAGCTGGCCCCCGATGCGCTGGGCTGTGCTGGCAAGTCCATCCGGTCCGGCTGCGAACGAGAGATGGTCCAGGCGCATGGCTGCATTCTGTGCTCAGGTGCGGGGCGCCGTCACGCCGGGGTCAGGTTGTCTTGACGTCGAGCGAAATTCGACGGGGAGTGCGGACCGCGTCAGCGTGGGTCGGCCGGGTGCAGCGCCAGCGCCGAGCGGGACCGGACGTGCGCGTCGCAGTGCCGCACCAGCTCCTGGTAGCCGGCGGCGCCCATGAGCTCGGTCAGCTCGGGCTCGTGGGTGACGTAGACGGGCTCCGGGGCGACGTGCGCCTCGGTGTTTCCCGAGCAGTACCAGTCGAGGTCGTGGCCGCCAGGGCCCCACCCGCGCCGGTCGTACTCGCCGATCGACACCTCGGTGTACGCCGTCCCGTCCTGCCGCTCGACGGAGCGGAACGTGCGCCGGATCGGCAGCTGCCAGCAGACGTCGGGCTTGGTCTCCAACGGGTTGCGACCCTGCTCCAGGGCCAGTCCGTGCAGCGCGCAGCCGGCGCCACCGGCTCCGGTCGAGGGGGCGAAGTCCGCCCGGTTGTGGAAGACGCACGCCGACTGGCCGTCGTACTCCACCGCGATCGTCTTGCGCTCGCCGTCCTCGTCGCTCTCGACCCAGTCGTCGACCTCCACGGGCCGCTGGGGGTGGAACTGCCACTGCTCCGGCGTGAGCTCCGCGACGTACGCCGCGACGCGCTGCTCGTCGTCGGCGTCGCTGAAGTGCGCACCCAGCGTGCAGCAGCCGACGTCGGGCGAGTCGGCGTAGATGCCCTGGCACCCCTGGCCGAAGATGCAGGTGTAGGCCGAGGTCAGCCAGGTGAGGTCGCAGYGGAACACCTGCTCCTCGTCGGCGGGGTCGGCGAACTCCACGAACGCACGGGGAAAGACGAGGTCGACTTCGGGCACTGGGCAAGCCTAGTAGTTTGGCCTCATGCGCCTGGGCGTCCTCGACATCGGCTCCAACACCGGTCACCTGCTCGTGGTGGACGCGCACGGCGGCGCCGCCCCCCTCCCGGCCTTCTCCTACAAGCAGCCGCTGCGCCTCGCCGAGCACCTCGACAGCGACGGTGCGGTCACCGAGGACGGCATCGAGGCCCTCACCCGGTTCTGTCGCGAGGCCGTGACGGTCGCCGAGGACAAGGGCTGCGAGGACATGCTCGGCTTCGCCACCTCGGCGGTGCGCGACGCGGTCAACTCCGACGCCGTCCTGGCCCACGTCAACGACGTGACCGAGGTCGACCTGTCGGTGCTGTCGGGGGAGGACGAGGCCCGGCTGACCTTCCTGGCCGTACGTCGCTGGTTCGGGTGGTCGGCCGGCCGCCTGGCCGTCTTCGACATCGGCGGCGGCTCGCTCGAGATCGCGGGCGGTGCCGACGAGGCCCCCGACGTGGCCTGGTCGATGCCGCTGGGCGCGGCCCGGCTGGCCCGGGACAACTTCGGCGGCGCCCGCCCCGACGACGAGGCCCTGCGTCAGCTGCGACGGCGGATCCGCGCCGACATCGCCCGCGACGCCGGCAACCTGCTGCGTCCCGGCGCCCCCGACCGCGCGGCCGCCACCTCCAAGACCTTCCGGTCGCTGGCCCGGATCTGCGGCGCCGCGCCCAGCGGGGACGGCCCGCTCGTGCCGCGCGTGCTGGAGCTGGACACGCTGTCGCAGTGGATCCCCAAGCTGGTCTCGCTCGACCCCGACGAGCTCGCCGCCCTGCCCGGGGTCTCGCCCAGCCGCACCCACCAGATCGTGCCCGGCGCGCTGGTGGCCGAGGCGTGCATGGACATCTTCGACCTCGAGGCCCTGGAGATCTGCCCGTGGGCGCTGCGCGAGGGCGTCATCCTCGAGCGTCTCGACCAGCTGTCCGTCGTGACCAGGCCCCCGGTCCGGCGCGGTCCGTCGTGACCCTCGTCGCGCTCTCCACCGCCTCGGTCTACCCCGAGTCCACGGCGCACGGCTTCGCCTGGGCCGCGCAGGTCGGCTACGACGCCGTCGAGGTGATGGTCGGCATCGACGCGCTCTCCCAGCAGACCGCCGCGCTCCAGCAGCTCTCCGAGCACCACGAGATGCCGATCTGCGCGATCCACTCGCCGTGCCTGCTGTGGACCCAGCGGGTCTGGGGCAGCGAGCCGTGGGGCAAGCTCGAGCGCTCCGCCGAGCTGGCGTCCGCCGTCGGCGCCGACGTGGTCGTCGTGCACCCGCCGTTCCGCTGGCAGAAGGAGTACGCCGCGGGCTTCGTCGACGGGATCGCCGCCCTCGAGGAGTCGACCGGCATCGCCTTCGCCGTCGAGAACATGTACCCCTGGCGGGCCACCTCGCGCCGGGGCATGGAGATGTACCTCCCGAGCTGGGACCCCAGCGAGCACGAGTACGCCAACACCACCATCGACCTGTCCCACGCGGCGATCGCCCGCAGCGACGTCATCTCGATGGCCGAGCGCCTCGGCGACCGGCTGCGCCACGTCCACCTCACCGACGGCAGCGGTTCGGCCAAGGACGAGCACCTGGTGCCCGGCCGCGGCACGATGGGGGCCGGCGGCTTCCTGGCCCACCTCGCGGGCCGCGACTTCGACGGCCACATCGTGCTGGAGATCAACACCCRCCGCTGCTCGACCCGCGTCGAGCGCGAGGCCGACCTGCGGGAGTCGCTGGAGTTCGCCCGCGAGCACTTCGCGGTCCGGGCTCGCTGACGCGTCGTACCCTCCCTCGCATGAGTCGTCCCGCCCGCGGTCGCCGTCCCGGCGCCCCCGACACCCGTGCGGCGGTGCTCGCCGCGGCGCGGGAGGCCTTCGCGGCCAAGGGCTTCGGTGGTACGACGATCCGCGCCGTCGCCGCGGACGCGGGCGTCGACCCGGCCCTGGTGCACCACTACTTCGGCGCCAAGGACGACCTGTTCCTCGCGGCCCTGGAGCTGCCGATCGATCCGCGGGAGGTGATCGGCCGGGTCGTCGAGGGCCCGGTCGAGGAGGCGGGCGAGCGGTTCCTGCGCGCGTTCCTGTCCGTGTGGGACGACCCAGACGTGCAGCCGGCGCTGCTCGCGGCGGCCCGGGGGGTGATGGACCCGACCGCTCAGCGCCTGCTCAGCGAGGGGTTCCTGCCCGTGGTGATCCGGCCGGTCGGCGTCGCCCTGGGCCTGGACCGACCCGACCACCGGATGGCGCTGGTCGCCAGCCAGGTCGTGGGGCTGATCCTGCTGCGCTACGTCCTGCGCGTCGAGCCGGTCGCCTCGCTGAGCAGCGAGCAGGTCGTGGCGACGTACGCGCCCACGCTCCAGCGCTACCTCACCGGGGACCTGCCCCCGGACTGAAGTCCCTTGACGTCGCCCGACCCGCGGGAGCACAATTCAACGCATGATGAATAAGGTCATCGACATCCAGGACCTGGTGGTCGTCCGGGGCGGCCGCGAGGTGCTGCCCGGCCTCACCCTCGGGGTCGCCCCCGGAGTCACCGGGTTGCTGGGACCGAGCGGCTGCGGCAAGTCCACGCTGCTGCGAGCCGTGGTCGGCGTGCAACGCGTCCGGTCCGGTGGTGTCGAGGTCCTCGGCCTGCCGGCGGGGGACCGGCGGCTGCGCGACCGGCTCGGCTACGTCACCCAGGCCGCGAGCGTGTACGACGACCTCACCGTCGCCGAGAACCTCCACTTCTTCGCCCGGGTGCTCGGGGTCTCCCGGTCCGAGGTGGACGACGTCGTGGCCGCCGTCGACCTCACCGCCCAGCGCGATCAGGTGGTGGGCGCCCTGAGCGGCGGCCAGCGCAGCAGGGCGAGCCTCGCCGTCGCCCTGCTGGGCGACCCGGACGTGCTGGTCCTCGACGAGCCCACCGTCGGGCTCGACCCGGTGCTGCGCCGCGACCTGTGGCGGCTCTTCCACCGCCTCGCCGACCGCGGCAAGGCCGTGCTGGTCTCCAGCCACGTGATGGACGAGGCCGACCGGTGCGACCGGCTGCTGTTGATGCGCGAGGGCAGGATCATCGCCGACGGCACTCCCGACGAGATCCGCGGGAGCGCCCCGGACATCGAGGCCGCCTTCCTCCAGATCGTCGAGCGTGCGGCGTGAGCGCCCGCGTCACGATGGCCGTGGCCGGACGGGTGCTGACCCAGGTGCGCCGCGACCGCCGCACCCTGGCGATGCTGCTCGTGCTGCCCTGCCTGCTGATGAGCCTGCTGTGGTGGATGTTCGCGGACCTGCCCGGCAACGCCTTCGACGGCTTCGGACCCGCCCTGCTGGCGATCTTCCCCTTCACGGTGATGTTCCTCGTGACCAGCGTGACCACGCTGCGCGAGCGCGGGAGCGGCACCCTCGAGCGCCTGCTCTCCATGCCGATGGGCAAGCTGGACTTCCTGCTCGGCTACGCCCTCGCCTTCGGCCTCCTCGCCGCCGTCCAGTCCGCCCTCGCGGTCGCCGTGAGCGTCGGCCTGCTCGGGCTGGACGTCAACGGCCCGGCCTGGCTGCTCGGGGTGGTGGCGGTCGTCGACGCCGTGCTGGGCACCGCGCTGGGGCTGCTGGTCAGCGCCTTCGCCGACACCGAGTTCCAGGCCGTGCAGTTCATGCCCGCCTTCGTCGTCCCCCAGATCCTGCTGTGCGGGCTGTTCGTCGCGCGCGACCAGCTGCCCGCGGTCCTGGGAGCCATCAGCGACGTCCTGCCCCTCTCGTACGCCGTCGACGCCATGCAGGAGCTGGTGGGCGCGGCCGACCAGGCGAGGGTCTGGGCCGACGTCTCGGTCGTCCTCGGCTTCGCCGTCGCGGGCCTGGCCCTCGGCGCGGCGACGCTGCGGCGGCGTACGCCCTGACGTGTCGGCGCTGTCGGCGTCGTCGGCGTCCCCCGACTGGCGGCGCGCGACAGTTGGACGGCCCGGGGTGACGTCGTCCGCCGCCAGTTGCGCGAGGGATCCGCGCGACCGTGCCCCGCGCTCGGCAGACTGGCGGCGCGCGACAGTTGGACGGCCCGGGGTGAYGTCGTCCGCCGCCAGCTAACGCGGGTGGTCCGGGCGTACGACGGCCGGCAGCAGCGAACTGGCGGCGCGCGACAGTCGGAGGGCCCGGGCTCCGCAGACTGGCGGCGTACGACAGCCCGACGGCCCGGGGTGACGTCGTCCGCCGCCAGTTGCGCGAGCGACCCCCGCCCCGGCGACCCACCCCGGCGACCCCCACCCCGACGACCCCCACCCCGGCGCCCCGACCCCGACGACCCGCCTCCGACCCCGAGGGCCACGAGCTGCGGGACCCCGTCCGGAGGAGGCCGTCCGCAGCAGGTCGGCGTAGCCTGTGCGGCATGTCTCTGCTCCGTCAGCCGATCCTGCTGCTCGCCAAGAGCGAGCAGGTCAAGAAGCTCGTCAGCACCATGCCCGTCTCGTCGGGCATCGTCACCAGCTACGTCCCGGGTGAGTCCACCGACTCCGCCGTCACGGCGACCGACGAGCTGGTCGGTGACGGTCTCACCGTGACCCTGGACTTCCTGGGCGAGGACACCCTCGACGTCGCCCAGGCCGATGCCACGGTCGCGGCGTACAAGGAGGTCCTGGCCGAGCTCGCCCGCCGCGGACTCGCGTCGAAGGCCGAGGTCAGCGTCAAGCTGAGTGCGGTCGGCCAGGCGCTGCCGGACGGCGGCGAGAAGATCGCGCTGGAGAACGTCCGCGAGATCTGCCGGGCCGCGCGCAACGCCGGCACCACGGTCACCCTCGACATGGAGGACCACACCACCACCGACTCGACGCTGGGCATCCTCCGCGAGCTGCGCAAGGACTTCCCGGAGACCGGTGCCGTGCTCCAGGCGATGCTGCACCGCACCGAGTCCGACTGCCGGGCGCTCGCCTACGAGGGCTCGCGCGTCCGCCTGTGCAAGGGTGCCTACCACGAGCCGGAGTCGGTCGCCTTCCAGGACAAGCTCGACATCGACAAGTCCTACGTGCGGTGCCTCAAGGTGCTGCTGGCCGGCCAGGGCTACCCGATGATCGCCAGCCACGACCCACGCATGGTGCAGATCGCCTCCTCGCTCGCCAGCCGCTACGGCCGGCGACCGGGCACCTACGAGTTCCAGATGCTCTACGGCATCCGCCCCGAGGAGCAGAAGCGTCTGGCCGGCACCGGTGAGACCGTGCGCGTCTACATCCCCTACGGCCAGGAGTGGTACGGCTACCTCATGCGTCGCCTCGCGGAGCGCCCGCAGAACCTCTCCTTCTTCGCCCGTTCGCTGATCTCCAAGAAGTAGGTCCCGCGATGTCCCAGACCGCGATCATCGGGGCCGGCGTCATGGGCGAGACCCTGCTCTCGGGGCTGGTCCGCGCCGGACGCCGGGTCGACAACCTGCTGGTCGGCGAGAAGCGGCCCGACCGGGCCCGCGAGCTCGAGGAGCAGTACGGCGTCGCGGTCGTCTCCAATGCCGAGGCGGCCCGCAAGGCCGACACGGTGGCCCTCGTCGTGAAGCCGCAGGACATGGCCGCGGTCCTCGACGAGATCGCCGCGGAGCTGCGTCCGGGGCAGCTGCTCGTCAGCCTCGCCGCGGGCATCACGACAGCGTTCATCGAGTCCCGCGTGCCCGAGGGCGTGGCGGTCGTGCGGGTCATGCCCAACACGCCCGCGCTGGTGGACGAGGGGATGGCCGCGATCTCGCCCGGCTCGCACTGCGACGACGGGCACCTGGCCGAGGCCGAGTCGTTGATGGCCTCGACCGGCAAGGTGCTGCGCATCCCGGAGAAGCAGATGGACGCCGTGACGGCGATCAGCGGCTCGGGCCCCGCCTACATCTTCTTCGTCGTCGAGTCGATGATCGAGGCGGGCGTCCACCTCGGGCTGCCGCGAGCCACGTCGACCGAGCTGGTCATCCAGACGCTCTACGGCTCCGCCACCATGCTGCGCGAGACCGGCACCCACCCCGTCGTGCTCCGCGAGCAGGTCACCTCGCCGGGCGGCACCACGGCATCGGCGCTGCGCGAGCTCGAGGTGCACAAGGTGCGGGCCGCGTTCCTGGCCGCCATGGAGGCCGCGCGCGACCGCTCGCGCGAGCTCGCCGAGGGCTCCTGACCCGACCGTACGGCGGGCGTCAGCCGGCCGCGTGCGGGTCGGGCAGCAGGCCGGGCGTCGCGGCGAGGATGGCGCGCGCCGCCTCGCGGTGCGTGTGCTCGACGAGCACCTCGTAGCGCGTGGCGACCACCGCGGTGACGGAGCTGAAGTCGCGGCGTCCCCGGGTGGCGGCGTACCCCAGCAGGCCCCACGCCAGCCCGAAGAGGGCGCCGAAGGCGGCCGTCGAGAGCAGGATGCCGAGCAGGCTGCCCTCGACCCACAGGGCGATGATCAGGCCCACGAAGACGCCGAACCACAGCCCCGACCCGGCGCTGGCCAGCGCGACGCGTCCCCAGGTGAGCCGGCCGGTGACCCGCTCGATGCGCTTGAGGTCGGTGCCGACGATGAGGAGGTTCTCGACCGGGAACTCCTCGTCGGAGAGGTGGTCGACGGCGCGCTGGGCCTCCTCGTAGGTGTCGTAGACGGCGAGGGACTGGGGGAAGGCCAGGTCCAGGCCGGTGCTGCGGGTGCCGGTGGTGTCCATGTCCCGAGTCTTGCACCCGGCCGGCAGCCGGCTCAGGCCTTGAGCGACTCCAGCAGGTCGACCAGGTCGGTGACCACGCCGCGGACCACCGGGACCCGCGAGAGCCGTCCGAGCTTGTCGACGAGCGGGGCGACGCCRTGGGCGAGCGCGAGGGTACGCCGACGCCCGTCGCTGGCGTCGTACACCCAGAACAGCACCATGCCCATGTGCAGCAGCCACAGCAGCTCGGGCAGGTGCGGACGCAGTGCCGGCGTGACCTTGAGGTCCGAGCCCTCGACGACCTCGCGGAAGATCGCGGTGCTGGCCTCGCGGGCACCGCTCGACTCCGGCGAGAAGGGGGACAGCGGGCTGGTCGGCTCGGCGGCGTTCTTGAAGAACGTGCCGGCGAACTCGTGGTACGGCTCGGCGACCTCCACCCAGGCGGCCAGCACGCCCTCGAGCCGGTCGGCGAACGCGGTGGTGCCCGTCAGCGTCTCGGCCGCGGCGGCGAGGTGGGCGTCCTGCATCTGGCCGTAGAAGGCCTGGACGAGGTGCTCCTTGCCGGCGAAGTAGTAGTAGGCGCTGCCCAGCGACACCCCCGCCTCGTCGGCGATCCCGCGCATCGTGGTGCCGTCGAAGCCCCGGCTGCGGAAGAGCCGCATCGATGCCTCGACGATGGCCCGGCGGGTCTGCTCAGCCTTGGGGGAGCGGGGCGCAGGATCCGGCACAGTCGTCAGGGTAGTCACCCCCTCCGGCGGTGAGGCGGGCCGTGGTGGCGTTGCGGATGCCGGCCGCGAGGTACGCCGCGCCCTTGGCGAGCGGCAGCCGTGACGGGTGTGCCAGCGACTCGGCCAGCGCCCGGTGCGACGCCGTGGCCCACAGGCACATCACCCAGGCGTGGGCGCCGGTCCACACCGCACCCTCGTCGGAGACGACGGTGACCTCCGCGAGGGTGCGGTCGTGGTCCAGCGCGGGAAAGAGCGACCGGGCGGCCGGCGAGCCGGCGGCCACCAGGTCGATCGGGACCAGGCCGGGCTGCCGCTCGAGCCACCCGCTGAACGCGCGGCACAGCGGGCAGCCGGGATCGTGCAGGACGGTGAGGCGCACGGCTCAGACCGGGTACGCCGGGGTGCCCTGCCCGGCGGTCGGCGTGAAGTGCTGGGGAGCCAGGGGCGGGGTCCGCAGCGACTCGAGCCGGGCGCGACGCCGGATGGAGTTGAAGACGTACACGTTGCAGAAGTGCAGCAGCCCGAGCACGACCATCACGACGCCGACCTTGAGGCTGACGACCTCGATCAGCTGGGTGAGGTTCACGACGACGGTGCCGGTGCGCAGGTAGAGCAGCACGAACCCGACGTTGAGCAGGTAGAAGCCGACGACGAGCAGCGTGTTGACCGCGTCGGCCAGCCCGGTGTCCTCGCCGAAGACGTCGGCGAGGAACACCCGGCCGTTGCGGGACAGGGTCCGGGCGACCCAGATGGTGAGCGGGACGGTGACGACGAGATAGCTGAGGTAGGTGACCGCGGTCCAGTCCATGACGACTCCTTGAACGTGTTCAAAAGTGGATGCCACGGACGGTAGCCCGTTTACTGAACATGTTCAACTCGACTGGAGCCGGCCAGTCAGCGAGTGGCGCGGGGCGCCGGTGGGCGTAACCGGTAGCGTCGGTCGCATGGAGTGCCCCGGCCCCGCGTCCGTCGTCTTCGACAAGAGCCTGACGGGATACGACTTCGGGCCCGGGCACCCGATGTCCCCGGTCCGGGTCGACCTCACGATGCGCCTCGCCGAGGAGCTCGGCGTGCTCGAGCACGTGCGCATGGTCGAGGCCCCCGTCGCCGACGACGACCTGATCGCCACCGTCCACGACCGCGGCCTCATCGAGGCCGTGACGCGCTGCGGCACCGAGGGGGGCGAGGACCCGGACCACGGTCTGGGGACCGACGACGACCCGGTCTTCCCCGACATGCACACGGCGGCGGCGCACGTCGTCGGCGCGACCGTGGAGGCCTGCCGGCAGGTGGCGAGCGGGGAGTCGCTGCACAGCGCGAGCATCGCCGGCGGCCTGCACCACGCGATGGCCGAGCGGTCCTCCGGCTTCTGCATCTACAACGACATCGCCGTGGGGATCCGGAGCCTGCTCGACCAGGGCTACCGACGCATCGCCTACGTCGACGTCGACGTCCACCACGGCGACGGCGTGGAGCGCATCTTCTACGACGACCCGCGGGTGCTGACGATCTCCCTGCACGAGACCGGCCAGATGCTCTTCCCCGGCACGGGCTTCCCCTCCGACTCCGGCGGCCCCGGCGCCGAGGGGTCCGCGGTCAACGTCGCGCTGCCGCCGGGCACGGCCGACGCG
>NZ_JBFUMD010000022.1:0-16930 GCF_054049555.1 Nocardioides sp. P5_C9_2 | reverse complement strand
GTCCCCGACCAGCGGGCTGGCCATCACCGTGGTCGGCGCGCTGATGATGCTGCTGGGTGCCCCGCTGGTGGCGCTGCGGGTACGCCGCCGCCCGCACGGCTTCCTGCCGCTCTCGGTCATCCGCAACGGTCGCGTCGTGCGCTCGGCGCTGGCCGCGGCGTCGGTGCCGGCGTCGTGGTTCGCCCTGCTGATCGGCGTACCGGCCGTGCTCGTGCACGCCGGGTGGGAGCCGTGGGAGGTCGGCCTGCTGCTCGTGCCGAGTGCCGTGGTCGCGATGCTCGTGCCGCGCGTGACCGGCCCGCTCCTCGACCGGATCGGCGGCTCGTGGAGCCTGGCCGTCGCCGGGGTCGTCGCCGCCCTGACGATGCTGCTCGCCGCGCTCGGCACCGCGCTCGTCGCGCCCGTGCCGGTGGCGATCGCCGTCGCGCTGGCGACCGTCTCCTTCGGGATCGGCCAGCCCGCCCTCACCTCGCTGGTCGGTGACGCCGTGCACGAGGACGTCCGCGGCGTCGCCCTCGGCATCGCGACCCTCCTCTTCCTCGTCGGCGGTAGCGTCGGCTCGGCCGTCGTCGCCGGGCTCGGCGAGGTCATCGGCATCCCCGGCAGCCTCGCGGCCCTCGCCGTCCTCCCGGTGCTCGGGCTGCTTGCGCTGGTCCCGGATCTGCGGCGGTCGGGTGTTGGGGAATCACTGGGCAGCCGGTGATCGCAGGTCCGGCTTCCCCAGCGCCCTCGTAGTCTCGACGGCGTGACCTCACCCGCCACCCGCGACGGCCTCTCCTGGGGGCAGGCCGGGGTGTGGAGCGCCGGCTTCGTGGCGGTGCTGTGGGTCTCGGAGATCGTCGACACGCTCCTCGGCAACCGCCTCGACGCGGAGGGGATCCGCCCCGGTGACCCGGAGGGACTCACCGGGATCGCGTTCGCCCCGCTGCTGCACGGCGGCTTCGGCCACCTGGTCGCCAACAGCGTCCCGCTGCTGGTCCTCGGCTTCCTCGTCCTGCTGTCGGGCGTCGCCCGGTGGATCGCGGTCACCGCCCTCGTGTGGGTCGTCGCCGGGGTCGGTACGTGGCTCTTCGGCGGAGCCGGGACGGTGCACCTCGGGGCGTCCGGGCTGGTGTTCGGGTGGCTGACGTACCTGATCGTGCGCGGCTTCGTCACCCGGCGGCCGGGCCAGATCCTGGTCGGGGTCCTCGTGCTGATGGTGTACGGCGGCGCGCTGTGGGGCGTGCTCCCCGGCCAGCCCGGCATCTCCTGGCAGGGTCACCTCTTCGGCGCCCTCGGCGGGCTGATGGCGGCACTGTGGCTGTCCGGGGCACGCCGGAGCCAGCCCGCGGACCGCTACGTCGGCTGAGCGGCGTACCGGCTCGGCTTCTCATGCGCCGACGGCCGGGACCGGCGGAAGCGGCGTACGACTCAGCGGATCGTGCCGGCGTTGTCCTTCGCCAGCGACCGCGAGATCACCATCCGCTGGATCTGGTTGGTCCCCTCGAAGATCTGCATCACCTTGGCCTCGCGCATGTAGCGCTCGACCGGGAAGTCACGGGTGTAGCCGTAGCCGCCGAGCACCTGGACGGCGTCGGTGGTGACCTTCATGGCGTTGTCGGTGGCGACCATCTTGGCGATCGACGCCTCGCGTGAGAACGGTCGACCCGCGTCGCGCAGCCGCGCGGCGTGCAGCATCGTGGCGCGGGCCGAGACGATCGCGGCCTCCATGTCGGCCAGCACGAAGGCCAGGCCCTGGTGCTCGATGATCGCCTTGCCGAAGGTCTCGCGCTCGCGGGCGTAGGCGACCGCCGCGTCCAGTGCCCCCTGGGCCAGGCCGACGGCGACGGCGGCGATGCCGAGGCGGCCCGAGTCGAGCCCGGCGAGCGCGATGCGCAGGCCCTCGCCCTCGGCGCCGAGGCGGCGCGAGGCCGGGACGCGGACGTCGTCGAAGCGCATCGTCGCCGTGGCCGACCCGGTGAGGCCCATCTTCCGCTCCGGCGGGTCGGCGGTGAGGCCGTCGGTCGACGCGGGGACGAGGAAGCAGGAGATCCCGTTGCGGTCGTCGGAGGTCCGCGCCATCACCTTGTAGAAGTCGGCGTGGCCGCCGTGCGTGGTCCACGCCTTCGCGCCGTTGATCACGTAGTCGTCGCCGTCGCGGCGGGCCGTCGTACGCATCGCTGCCGGGTCGGAGCCGGCGTGCGCCTCGGACAGGCAGTAGGCGCCGAGCAGGTCGCCGCCGAGCATGTCGGGCAGCCACTCGGCCTTCTGCTCCTCGGTGCCGAAGGACTGCAGGCCGAAGCACGACAGCGCGTGCACCGAGACCCCGACGCCCACCGACGACCACACGGCCGCGATCTCCTCGAGGACCTGGAGGTAGACCTCGTACGGCTGCCCGCCGCCACCGTGCTCCTCCGGGTAGGGGAGGCCCAGCAGCCCCGCCTGGCCCAGCATCGCGAAGACGTCGCGCGGGAAGGTCTCGGTCGCCTCGGCCTCGGCGGAGCGGGGGGCCAGCTCGCGGGTCGCGATCTCGCGGGTGAGGGCGAGCAGGTCTCGCGCCTCCTCGGTGGGCAGCACGCGGCTGGCGGTCATGCGGTGGTCCTCCCGGGGGTGGGGGCGGTCGAGCGGTCAGGGGCGGTGACGGTGGTCACGCTGTCGATCAGCCTAGGGGCCCCTAGTCCCTCCGAGCCATTTGCGCATGACCCGGCCCCGCGCCCGCCTGGTCACCCGTACCTTGCGCACCATGGGGGACCGATGGCTGCCGTACTCGGCGGCGGCACTGTCGTGCGGCGCGGTCGCCCTCGTCCTCGGCACCCTCGGGCTCCCGGTGAGCCCCGACGACGCGAGCCTGCTGCAGAGCGCGCGGGTCGAGGGGGGCCGCTGGGTCATGGCGTCGGCGGCGTTCCTGGTCTGCGCGGTGGGGTTCGGCCTCGGGCTGCCGACCTTCCTGTACGGGATGCCCCGCCGCGGTCGTCGCCTCGGCTACGCCGGCACGGCGCTGCTCGGGATCGCGGCGGTGGCGATGGCGTCGTACGCCGCGCTGCTCGCGTTCTTCCGGCTCCTCGTGGTCAACGGGACCATTGGGGACGCGGACCTGGCCCTGCTCACCGGCGACCCCGGCCTCATCGCCTTCATGCTGGGCTTCGTGGGCACCTTCCACCTCGCGGAGGTGCTGCTCGCGGCCGGGATGCTGCGGGCCCGCTCGGTGCCGCGGTGGGTGCCCGGCCTGTTCCTCCTGCACGCCGCGATGACCCCGTTCACCGGCGTCCTGCCCCAGCTGAGCGGCATCRGCGTCGTGCTCGTGGGGGTGGCCTTCATGGGCGTGGCCGTCTTCACCAACGAGAAGTTCCAGCTGACGCGAGCCGCCCACGCCGTTTCCTGAGCCCCGACGACCGGGACCGCCTTCGACAGGGCTCGCTCTGGTGCTGTCGGTGGTCCGTGCCTAGAGTGCGTGCTCCACGCCGTTCGAGGGGGAAACGTTGCGCGCACGCGGAGCACGTCGTCTGTCAGTCATGATCATGCTCGTCCTGGGAGCGGGGGTGCTGCCGGGGGCGATCACCACCTCCGCCGTGGCGGCCCCCGACGACGGGACGTTCACCACGTTGCGCGGTTTCACGCCGACCGGCGCCAAGGTCCGGGTGGAGCCCAAGGAGTACGCCGCGTCCCGCGTCGACCTCGCCGCCCTGCGGGGCGAGCTGCCCACCGGTGACGCCTCGAGCGTCGTCTCGGTCCCCGACCCGTCGGGCGGGCTGCAGACCTTCCGCGTCCGTCGTACCCAGGTGATGGAGTCCGAGCTCGCCGGCGCCCACCCGGAGATCGCGACGTACGCCGGTCGCGGTGTCGACGACCCGCAGGCCTCCATCGCCCTCGACCTGACCCCGATGGGCTTCCACGCCTTCGTGCGCGCGCCGGGCAACGGCCGCGACTGGTACGTCGACCCGGCCTACAACCGGCGCGGCACCACCGCGCACCTCAGCTACTACGGCAAGGACCTGCCGCGCCCCGAGCAGCGGCGCAAGGAGGGCGAGGTGAGCACGCTGCGCGACACCGTCACCGCCGCCCAGCAGGCCGCCACGGACGCCGGGCAGCCGGTGACCCGCCGCTACTTCCGGCTCGCGCTGACCTCCGACCCGTCGTACGCCGCGTACTTCGGCACCGAGAACGTGCTGGCCGAGAAGGTCACGCTCATCAACCGGGTCAACGAGATCTACAACGACGACCTGGCTGTCGAGCTGCGCCTGGTCGACGGCACGGAGAGCCTCAACCTCGACACGGACGCGAAGGCGACCGGGGCCAACGGTCCGTGCGGCAGCGCGCCGTGCTTCGCGCCCCCCACGTCGAGCGCCGACGGCGAGCTGGAGTACTGCGACGTCTCGACCCTGGGCAAGAACCGCACCGTCCTGGGCCAGCTCATCGGCGCGTCCAACTACGACGTCGGCCACATCGCGCTCGGCGTCAACGGCGGCGGCATCGCCTACCTCGGCGTCATCGGCGGCGACTTCCAGGGCTACAAGGGTGGCGGCTGCACCGGCCTGCCCGAGCCGAAGGGCGACTTCTTCGCCATCGACTACGTCGCCCACGAGATCGGCCACCAGTTCGGCGGCAACCACACCTTCAACGGTGCCCTCGGGGCCTGTGGCGGCAACATCTCCGACGCCTCCGTCGAGCCGGGCTCCGGCTCCTCGGTGATGGCCTACGCCGGCATCTGCGGTCAGGACGACCTCCAGCCGCACACCGACCCGTACTTCTCGCACCTCACCGTCGATGAGGCCCACGCCGTCATGGACGCCGCGCCGCGCAACAACGTCGAGGTCCAGACGGTGTCCCTGAGTGGCTTCGGCGACGTCGGTGACTCGTTCACCCTGGAGTACGACGGCCGGACCAGCGAGCCGATCGTCTTCGGCACCAACTACAACCCGGTCGGCCTCAAGCTGGCGATCGAGGCGATCACCGACCAACCGGTGTCCATCGCCCAGTGGGGCTACGACCAGTACAACTCCTACACGGTCAACTACGTCCCGCCCGTCGTGCCCGACAAGACCGGCTTCCAGGTGATCTTCAACGCCGTGCCGAGCATCGAGGGCGAGGGCAGCGACCTCCCGACGATGGACGTCACCGACGCGACCGGGGTCACCGGCTTCGTGGGCGAGACCTCCCGCGGCGGCCCGTCCCAGAACGCCGGCGTGGCTGTCGAGAGTGACAACAGCAACCCGACCGTGACCGCGCCCGAGGACAGGACGGTGCCGAAGCGCACGCCCTTCGCCCTGACCGGCTCCGGCACGGACGCCGACGGGGAGCCGCTGGTCTACCTGTGGGAGCAGACCAACTTCGGTGAGGGCACCCAGCTGGCCGACAACACCAAGACCTACGGCCCGCTCTTCCGGGTCTTCGGCGACGACGCCGTGGTCACCGAGGAGGACTCCCTCAAGAGCCCCTCGCCGGGGGAGAACATCGCCGACGGCAGCCCGACCCGGGTCTTCCCCGACATGGCGCAGGTGCTCGCCGGCAACACCAACGCGGACACGGGTGACTGCCCGGCCCCGACGACGGCGGTCAACCAGCCGCTGTCCGACCCGCTGCTCGACTGCTACTCCGAGTTCCTGCCCGACACCGACTACCTCGGCAGCCTCGGCACCGACGCGCGCCAGATGCAGTTCCGACTGACCGCGAGGGACATGAACCCGGCCGGGGGCGGCCTGTCGTACGACGACGTCGCACTCACCGTCGACCCCGACGCGGGCCCGTTCCAGGTGACGTCGCAGGTCGCGGCCGGCACCACGGTCGCCGGCGGCTCGGCGGTCCCGGTCACCTGGGCGGTCAACAACACCCAGAGGCTCGCGCCCTCGGTGAAGATCTCGCTGTCCACCGACGGCGGCGCCACCTTCGGCACCGTCCTGGCGGCCGGCACGCCCAACGACGGCGCCGAGACGCTCACCATGCCCAACGTGGCCGCCGCCGACGTGCGCCTCAAGATCGAGGCGGTGGACAACTACTTCTTCGACGTCAACGACGCGTCGTTCGCGCTGACCGCCACCCCGGCCACGACGCCGACCCCCACCCCGACGCCGACGCCCGGCCCGCCGGCGCCCGGCGTCCCGGACACCACCATCACCTCGGGACCCGCCGACGGCTCGGTGGTGCTGTCGAAGGAGCAGTCGTTCGCCTACGCCTCGACCGTGGCCCCGGCGACCTACGTGTGCCACGTGGACGGTGACACCGTGCCGTGCGCCGTCGACGGCCTGGAGCGGCACTACCCGGCCGGCACGCACGAGTTCAGCGTGGCCGCCGTCAACGCGGCGGGCGTCGCCGACGCGACTCCGGCGACCCGCACCTTCACGGTGCCGCGCAACGACGGTGCCCTCGTCCAGAAGGGCAGCTGGAAGCGCGTCACCAAGTCCGCGGCGTACGGCGGCCACGTCGTCACCTCCCGCGACCGGGGCGACCAGCTGGTCACCCGGATCCAGAAGGCGACCGCGGTCACGCTGATCGTCAGCACCCGCCGCAACGCCGGCACCGTGACGGTGTTCATCGGCAAGAAGCGGGTCAAGACCTTCAACCTGAAGGGCAAGAACCGCGTCAACAGGCTGCGCACCGTGGCTCTGGACAAGCCGCGCAGCGGCAAGGTCCGGATCGTGGTGGGCAAGGACAAGCCCGTCCGGATCGAGGGCGTCGCGGTGGTCACCGAGCCGTAGACCGATCCCGTCCGGAACGAGCAACGAGGGCCGCCCCGCGATCTGCGGGGCGGCCCTTGACCTTGACGCAGGGTCAGGGCTGCAGGCTGCTGTCATGACCATGACACCAGCCATCGAGATCGCCGGACTGACCAAGTCCTACGGCGACCACGTCGTGCTCCGGGGCGTGGACCTGAGGGTGGCCTCCGGCACCGTCGTCGCCCTGCTGGGCTCCAACGGGGCGGGGAAGACGACCGTGGTGAGGATCCTGTCCACCCTGCTGGGGTCCGACGGGGGCACCGCCGCCGTCCTCGGGTACGACGTCGACGCGGAGGCCGCGAAGGTGCGCGAGTCGATCAGCCTCACCGGGCAGTTCGCCGCCGTCGACGAGGTCCTGACCGGTCGCGAGAACCTCGTCCTCGTCGCCCAGCTGCGACACCTCCACGACCCCCGTGGCAGCGCGGACGAGCTCCTCACGAGGTTCGCGCTGACCGACGCCGCCGGGCGACGCGTCGCGACGTACTCCGGTGGCATGCGCCGGCGCCTCGACATCGCCATGAGCCTGGTCGGGGACCCGGCCGTGCTGTTCCTCGACGAGCCGACGACCGGCCTCGACCCGCAGTCGAGGATCGAGGTCTGGAGGACGGTCCGCGCCCTCGCCGACAGAGGCACCACGGTGCTGCTCACCACCCAGTACCTCGACGAGGCCGAACAGCTCGCCGACCGGATCGCGATCCTCCACGACGGCCGCATCATCGCCGACGGCACCCTCGCCGAGCTCGAGCGGCTGCTCCCGCCGGCAACCGTCGAGTACGTCGAGAAGCGAYCGACCCTCGAGGAGATCTTCCTCGCCATCGTCGGCCACGAGGGCCCCGGACGCACGGGAGACGCCCGATGAGCACCGACCTCCTCCGCGACACCGCCGTGCTGTCGCAGCGTTCCCTGCGACACGTCCTGCGCAGCCCGGACACCATCATCACCACCGCGGTCACGCCGATCGCGATGCTGCTCCTCTTCGTCTACGTCTTCGGCGGGGCCATCGAGGTCGGCGGCGGGAGGTACGTCGACTACCTGCTCCCGGGGATCCTGCTCATCACCGTGGCCTCGGGGGTCTCCTACACGGCGTTCCGGCTCTTCACCGACGTCTCGGGAGGACTCTTCGAGAGGTTCCTGTCGATGCCGATCGCCCGGTCGGCCGTGCTGTGGAGCCACGTGCTGACCTCCGTCGTGGCGAACCTGGTCTCCCTCGTGCTCGTCGTGCTCGTCGCCGTCGCGATGGGCTTCCGCACCGGTGCCGGCGTGCTCGGCTGGCTGGCGGTCCTCGGTCTCCTGGTGCTGTTCACCTTCGCGCTGACCTGGCTGGCCGTCATCCCCGGGCTGACGGCGACGTCGGTCGACGGGGTGAGCGGGTTCTCCTACCCGCTGATCTTCCTGCCGTTCATCAGCTCCGCCTTCGTGCCGACCGAGGGCATGCCCGCCCCGGTGCAGTGGTTCGCCGAGCACCAGCCGGTCACCTCGATCGTGGACACGATCCGCAACCTGTTCGACCAGCAGCCGGTCGGCACCCAGGGCTGGGTCGCCCTCGCCTGGTGCCTCGGCCTGCTGGTCGTCGCCCACGCGCTCGCGATGGCGACCTACCGCCGCAGGATCACCGGAGCCAGCAGACTGTGACCATGCTGACCATCAGCCAGCTCGCGGCGTACGCCGACGTCACGGTGCGTGCGGTGCGGCACTACCACGCCAAGGGACTGCTGCCCGAGCCCGGGCGCGACCACTCCGGCTACCGCCGCTACGACGCCTCGGCCGTCGTGGAGCTGATCAGGATCCGCGTGCTGGCCGAGGCCGGCGTACCCCTGTCGCGTGTCCGCGAGCTGCTGGCGGCGGACGAGCAGGAGTTCGCGGCGGCGGTCGACGACATCGACGCCCGGCTGCGCGCCGAGATCCGTGAGCTGCAGCGGCACCGGCGGCGCATCGCCCGGCTCGCGGCGGGCGACAGCCTGGCGCTTCCCCCCGAGGCGGTGGCCTACCTGGACCGGCTCCGCGGTGTCGGCGTGCCGGAGGTCATGGTCGGGGCGGAGCGCGACGCCTGGATCCTGGTGGGCGCCCAGCTGCCGGACCGGATGCCGTTCTACATGGAGATGAAGAGCCAGCAGCTCGACGACCCCTCCGTCCGGGAGCTCTACCGCGACCTCGCCGAGGTCATCCAGTGGCCCACCGACGACCCCCGTCTGGACGGCGTCGCCGACCGCCTTGCCGCGCAGTTCGAGCAGGTCCCGGACGAGGCGTGGGACCAGGACGCGTTGCCGGACGACCTCGCGGGCCTGCTGGACACGGTCTTCCTCGAGTCCGTCCCGTGCGCCGCCCGGCTGCTCGCGCTCCTCGAGGAGCGCGGCTACACCGGCTGGACGAACATCAGGCGCACGGAGCCGATCGGCTGAGGCGCCGACCTCAGCCCGAGGAGGGCCGGGCCCGCTCCGCCAGCCGGAGGGCCGCGTGCTGCACGATCGGCAGCTCCTCGGTGTCGCGCGCGGCCTCGTGCGGCACCGCGCCGCCGAGCAGCGCGGCCGGGGTGGTGAGCCAGGCCCAGGTGCGCCACGGGTCGGACCCCGAGGCCAGCAGCGGCTCCRGGACGGCGACCAGCTCGCTCCGCACCTGCCCGGCCGCGTCGAGCTGGAAGGCGGGGACGAGCGTGCG
The DNA here is from genome assembly GCF_054049555.1 of Nocardioides sp. P5_C9_2. Lineage (NCBI taxonomy): Bacteria > Bacillati > Actinomycetota > Actinomycetes > Propionibacteriales > Nocardioidaceae > Nocardioides > Nocardioides sp. P5_C9_2. The sequence continues at coordinate 7,586 of NZ_JBFUMD010000022.1, read as the reverse complement.
GCCCTCGTGCTGGACCAGCAGGATGCTGCGGCGCTCGGCGGCCTTGTGCAGCGCGAACCGGGCGGCGTTCTCCGAGACCCCGCGCAGGCGGCCGACCTCGGCGTAGTCCAGCCAGCCGCCGTCGAGCAGCGCGGCCCGGACCCGGCCCTCACGCCGCAGCCGCACCAGGGCGATCGGCACGGCGTGGGCGGGGTCGTCGCCCTCGGACCGGAGGAGCCGGTCGAGCTCCTCGAGGCGCACCGCGGTCAGCTCCTCGCCGGTGGCGGGGTCCTGCCAGCGCACCGCGCCGCCGCCGTCGCGCTCGTACGTCGGGAGCCCGGCGGCGGCGAGCTGCTCGGCGAGGCCCAGACCCTCCAGCCACGCGGCCAGGCTCTCGGCGAGGTCGCCGGAGCCCGGGCCGGGGCTGGAGTCGTCGGTCATCGGGTCACGTGTCGCGCTCGGCGGCCGGTGCTACTTCGAGGCCTTGCGGTGCTGCGAGGCGGTCTTCGCGCGGGCGTTCGCGTCGAGGACCACCTTGCGGATGCGGACCGAGTCGGGCGTGACCTCGACGCACTCGTCGTCGCGGCAGAACTCCAGGCACTGCTCGAGGGAGAGCTTCTTCGGCGGGATCAGCTTCTCGAAGTTGTCGGAGGTGGCGGACCGGATGTTGGTCTGCTGCTTCTCCTTGGTGATGTTGACGTCCATGTCGTCGGCGCGCGAGTTCTCGCCGATGATCATGCCCTCGTAGACCTCGGTCGTGGGCTCGACGAACATGATCCCCCGCTCCTGCAGGTTGGTCATGGCGTACGCCGTCGCCGCACCCTTGCGGTCGGCCACCAGGGAGCCGTTGGTGCGCGAGCGGATCTCGCCGGCCCACGGCTCGTAGCCCTCGGAGATGCCGTGCGCGATGCCGGTGCCGCGGGTGTCGGTGAGGAACTCGGTGCGGAAGCCGATGAGGCCACGCGCCGGCACCAGGAACTCCATGCGGACCCAGCCGGTGCCGTGGTTGGTCATCGACTCCATGCGGCCCTTGCGCGAGGCGAGCAGCTCGGTGATCGTGCCGAGGTACTCCTCGGGCGCGTCGATGGTCAGGCGCTCGAACGGCTCGTGCACCTTGCCGTTGATCTCCTTGGTGACGACCTGGGGCTTGCCCACGGTGAGCTCGAAGCCCTCGCGGCGCATCTGCTCGACCAGGATGGCCAGCGCCAGCTCGCCGCGGCCCTGCACCTCCCACGCGTCGGGGCGCTCGGTCGGGAGGATGCGCAGCGACACGTTGCCGACGAGCTCCTGGTCGAGACGGTCCTTGACCAGGCGGGCGGTGACCTTGCCGCCCTTGTAGCGACCGACCAGCGGGGAGGTGTTGGTGCCGATCGTCATCGAGATGGCCGGCTCGTCGACGTGGATGAGCGGCAGCGCGACCGGGTTCTCGGCGTCGGCGAGGGTCTCGCCGATGGTGATGTCCGGGATACCCGCCACGGCGACGATGTCGCCGGGGCCGGCGCTCTGGCCGGGCTGGCGCTCGAGGCCCTCGGTGACGAGGAGCTCGGTGATCTTGACGTTCTTGACCGAGCCGTCGCGGCGCATCCACGCGACGGTCTGGCCCTTGTTGAGGGTGCCCTCGTGGACGCGGACCAGCGCGAGCCGGCCGAGGAACGGCGAGGCGTCGAGGTTGGTCACGTGCGCCTGCAGCGGCGCGCCCTCGGTGTAGACGGGGGCCGGGATGGTCTCGAGGATCGTCTTGAAGAGCGGCTCGAGGTCGGTGCCCTCGGGCATCGTGCCGTCCTCGGGAGCCTTGAGGCTGGCGATACCGGCGCGACCCGACGCGTAGACGACGGGGAAGTCGAGCGCGTCCTGGCTGTGGCTCTCGTCCAGGAGGTCCATGAAGAGCTCGTAGGTCTCCTCGACGACCTCGGCGATGCGGGCGTCGCTGCGGTCGGTCTTGTTGACGACCAGGATCACCGGCATGTCGGCGTTGAGCGCCTTGCGGAGCACGAAACGCGTCTGCGGCAGCGGACCCTCGGAGGCGTCCACGAGCAGCACGATGCCGTCCACCATCGACAGGCCGCGCTCGACCTCGCCACCGAAGTCGGCGTGGCCGGGGGTGTCGATGATGTTGATGACCATCGGCTCGCCGCCGCCGGCCGGACCCGCGTAGTGCACGGCGGTGTTCTTCGCGAGGATGGTGATGCCCTTCTCGCGCTCGAGGTCGCCGGAGTCCATGACCCGCTCGGCAACGCTCTCGGCCTGGTGCGCCGTGAAGGCACCGGCCTGGCGGAGCATGGCGTCGACGAGCGTGGTCTTGCCGTGGTCGACGTGGGCGACGATCGCCACGTTGCGGAGGTCGGAACGCTTCTGGGACATGAAGGTACGGCGTCGCTTTCGCTGGGGTTTGTCGGAGCGCGGTGTCTGCAGCACCCGTGACCCGGAGCCGGGCCGTCATCGAGTCTAGTGGCGCCGCGCCGTGGCCTGCGATTCGACGGCCGTGTGAGCCAGGACCCTTCCCGCTGTCGGTCCGGTGCGGTAGTCCTGACCCATGACCCCTTCTCGGACCGCCGCCTGCTCCTTCGTCCCGCCCTGGTTGCTCGAGCAGGTGGGCGCCGACGACACCCTCGCCACCGACGCCGCGCTGCGCTCCCGACGCGAGCAGGCGGCCGACGCCCGCCGGTCCGCCGGCCCTGTTGCGGACTCGGCTCCGGCCGCCGGCGGAGCCGCGGCCGACGCCCCGGCGTGGACGGTGCACACCGCGGGCAACGCCCAGCGGTTGCCAGGCACCCCGGTGCGCACCCCCGGCACCCCCGCGTCGGGTGACGTGGCGGTCGACGAGGCCGCCGCCGGGATCACCGCGACCCTGCAGATGTGGGCCGAGGGCCTGGGGCGCTCGTCGTACGACGACGCCGGCGCGCCGGTGAGCCTCACGGTCCACTACGGGCGCGACTACGACAACGCGTTCTGGGACGGGACCCAGCTGGTCTTCGGCGACGGGGACGGGGAGATCTTCGAGCGGTTCACGAAGCCGGTCGACGTGCTCGGCCACGAGTTCGCCCACGCGGTGACCGAGCACACTGCGGGGCTCGTCTACCGCGGCCAGTCCGGGGCGCTCAACGAGTCGATGTCCGACGTCTTCGCGATCTGCCTCAAGCAGCGGTTGCTCGGGCAGGACGCCGCCTCGGGGAGYTGGCTGATCGGGGAGGGCCTCTTCACCCCGTCGGTGAAGGCGCGCGGGTTGCGCGACATGGCCGCCCCCGGCACGGCCTACGACGACCCGCGGCTCGGCAAGGACCCGCAGCCGGCGCACATGGACGGCTTCGTCGTGACCACCGACGACAACGGCGGGGTGCACCTCAACTCCGGCATCCCCAACCGCGCCTTCCAGCTGGCCGCGGTGGCGATCGGCGGGTCGAGCCTCGAGGGTGCCGGCCTCGTCTGGTACGCCGCCCTCACCTCGGGCGACCTCTCCCCGAGCGCCGACTTCGCGTCCTTCGCCGCCGCGACCGTCGCGGCGGCCGGCGAGCACGCCGTGGCGGTGCGGGTCGCGTGGCAGCAGGTGGGAGTCGAGCCCGGCGCGTCGGCAGCCGGCACCCCGACCGGGTCGTCCGCGCCCGGCGGCCGGGTGGTCCGGGTCCGTCGCAGCGGCGGGTTCGCGGGGCGCACCTCGGAGGGCGAGGTCGACCTGGCGGGCGACGACCCGCGGGCAGCAGCCGTCGCCGACCTCGTCGGCCGGGTGGACCTGGCGCGCGTGGCCCGGCGCACGCCGATGCCCGACATGTACGTCTACCGGTTCGAGATCGACGGCACGCGGGCAGAGGTCGTCGAGCCGCTGCCGTCGGACCTCGCCGAGCTGGCCCGCCTCGTGCTCGAGGCCGGGGACGACAGCCGCTGAGGTCGCCGCCTCGCGCGCGGGTCGCGCAGGTGCGCGGCTTAGAAACGATGCCGGGGGCGTCGGTCGCGCACGTGCGCGAGGTGGGGCCATCGACCGGCGGCATTCCGGCGCGGGTGCGCCGTTTTGAGGGGATGCGTGGTGCGTCGGTCGTGCAGGTGCGCGAGCTCGGGCCGACGACCGGCGCCATTCCGGCGCACGTGCGCGAGCTCGGGCCGACGACCGGCGCCATTCCGGCGCACCCGCGCAGAAATGCGGCGGAGGACGATCAGGCCAGGGCGCGGTCGAGCGCGGCCTGCACGTGCAGGGTCGTGCAGGGGAAGACCGGGAGCTCGGTGTCGGCCTGTCGGATGAGCAGCTCGAGCTCGGTGCAGCCGAGCAGCACCCCGCCGGCGCCGGCGTCCCAGAGCTCGTCGATCAGCGCGACGACGCGGTTGCGGGTCCGGTCGACCACGCGGCCGTGCACCAGCTCGCCGTAGATCGCGTCGTTGAGCCACTCGTGGTGCCGGGCGTCGGGGACGATCACCTCGGGGCCGCCGTCACTGATGCGGCTGATGAAGAACGGGTCGTTCATCGCCACGGACGTCCCGATGAAGGCGACCTTGTCCATGCCGGCGGCCCGGCAGGCCTCGGACACCACGTCCGCGAGGTGCAGGAGCGGGATGTCGACGGCCGCGGCCACCTGGTCGGCGACCTTGTGGAAGGTCGTGGTGCACAGCAGCAGGAAGTCCGCGCCCGCGCGCTCGACGCCGGCGGYGGCGTCGGCCAGCAGGGTGCCGATCTGGTCCCACTTCTCGTCGTCCTCGAGGTGGGTCAGCTCGGCGAAGTCGACGGTGCTCAGCACGAGCTTGGGCGAGGAGAGCCCGCCGAGGCGTTCCTGCACCCCGACGTTGAGGTCGCGGTAGTACACCAGGCTGGATTCCCAGCTCATGCCGCCGATGAGTCCGATGGTCTGCACGGGAGCAGTCTGGCACGCCGCGCGGCCCCTCGCGGAGGTCAGCGGACCCGGTGGACGCCGCGCGTCAGCGCACCCGGTGGACCCCGTGCGTCAGCGCACCCGGTGGACCTTGTGCTGCGCGGCCTGGGCCCGCGGCCTGATGACGAGCTCGTCGATGTTGACGTGGGCCGGTCGCGTGGCCACCCAGGCGATGGCGTCGGCGATGTCCTCGGCGACCAGCGGGTCGGGGACGCCGTCGTACACGGCGGCGGCCGCGTCCGCGTCGCCACCGAAGCGGACCATMGCGAACTCGTCGGTCCGGACCATGCCGGGGGCGATCTCGCTGACCCGGATCGGCTCGCCGTTGAGCTCGAGGCGCAGGGTCTCGGTGACGACCTTGGTGGCGTGCTTGGCGGCGGTGTAGCCGCCGCCGTTCTCGTAGGCCACCCGCCCGGCGGTGGAGCCCACGTTGACGATGAGCCCGTCGCCGCTGGCACGCAGTGCCGGGAGGAGGGCCTGGGTGACACGCATCAGGCCGAGCACGTTGACGTCGTACATCGCGCGCCACTGCTCGACGTCGGCCGACTCGACCGGGTCGGAGCCGAAGGCGCCGCCGGCGTTGTTGACCAGCACGTGCAGCGCCCCGTCACCCACGGCGCCGACGGCGCTGGCGAGCGCGGCGACGGAGGCGTCGTCCGTGACGTCGCAGGCGACGGCCAGGCCGCCGATCTCCTGCGCCAGGGCCTCGATGCGGGCGGTACGGCGGGCGGCGCAGACGACGTGGAAGCCGGCGGCGGCCAGGGCGCGCGCCGTGGCCGCACCGATCCCGCTCGAGGCGCCGGTGACGACGGCGGTCCGGGTGCGCTGGGGGGTCGACTGGGGGGTCTCGGTCATGGCGCCATGATGCAGGATGTGCGCCGTGATCATCGCGGCAGCAGACGGCTCGGCCCTCGGCAACCCCGGACCGGCGGGATGGGCGTGGTACGTCGACGACGACTGCTGGGCCTCCGGCGGCTGGGCGCGCGGCACCAACAACATGGGCGAGCTGATGGCCGTGCTCGACCTGCTCCAGCAGACCGCGCACGTCGACGACGAGCTGCACGTCTACTGCGACAGCACCTACGTCATCAACACCATCACCAAGTGGATGGCCGGCTGGAAGCGCAAGGGCTGGAAGAAGGGCGACGGCAAGCCGGTGATGAACCTCGAGCTGATCCAGGCCCTCGACGCCGCCATGCAGGGGCGCCGGGTGAGGTTCGAGTGGGTCAAGGGCCACTCCGGGCACGTCCTCAACGAGGCGGCGGACAAGCGCGCCAACGCGGCCGCGGCGGCGTACCAGGCCGGTCGCGTGGCGGACCCGGGGCCGGGCTTCGTCGGTGCCGCGGCGAGCAGCGTGCCGCAGGCGGGTCCGACCGTGGTGGAGGAGGAGCCGGACCTCTTCAGCGACCTCGGCGACGACGCCGCCCTCTCCGACGCCGCCGACCTGTCCGACGAGGAGCAGGTGATCGCCCTCGAGCGCTCGGCGCTGACCGACCAGGTGCGTTCGGACCGGGGCGCGATGGCCGCCCTGCTGCACCCGGAGTGGCAGGAGATCGGCCAGTCGGGGCGGCTCTGGACCCGCGAGGAGCTGCTGGGCGAGGTCGGGCCGCTGGACACCGAGGTCAGCCTGGACGTGGTCTCCCTCGAGCGGCTCTCGCCCGACTCGATCCTGCTGCTGTGGCGCAGCATCAGCGACGACGGCAGTGCCCTGCGCAGCTCGATCTGGGTGCGGACCCCCCGCGGGTGGCAGCAGCGGTTCCACCAGGGCACCCGCGAGGAGTGAGCGCCCGGGGCGGTGCTCGCCGAATGGCGTAGGTAAGGCTTACCTTCTATCGTCGTGCGGGTGACCACCGCACCGGAGGCGCGCCCGACCCCGGCGCCCCTCATCGCCCACCTCGCCTCCTTCGGCGAGCGCCGGGCCCTCGTCACCGCGCACGAGACGGTGACCTACGCCGACTTGGCCGACCGGGTCGGGGCGGTCGCGGCGGCGTACGCCGGGGGCCGACGGCTCGTGCTCCTGACGCCGGGCAACGACGTCGCCTCCGTCGTCGAGTACGTCGGCGCCCTGGCCGCCKACCAGGTCGTGCTGGTCTCCTCGCCCGCCGCCGCGCCGGGACTCGTCGAGGCCTACGCACCGGACGTGGTCGCGGGCCCGACGGGTCGCGCGCGGCGGTCCCCGGAGTCCACGCACGACCTCCACCCGCAGCTGTCCCTGCTGCTGTCGACCAGCGGCTCGACCGGCTCGCCCAAGCTGGTGCGGCTCGCGGGCGAGGGCGTGCTGGCCAACGCGGAGGCCATCGCCGAGGCGCTGGGCATCCGGGACACCGACCTCGCGGCCACCACCCTGCCGCTCCACTACTGCTACGGCCTCTCGGTGCTCCACAGCCACCTGCTGCGCGGCGCCGGGCTGCTGCTCACCGACCTCTCCGTGGTCGACGCGTGCTTCTGGGAGCTGGTCCGCACCCACGGCGTGACCACCGTCCCGGGGGTCCCGCACACCTTCGAGCTCCTCGAGCGGGCCGGCTTCGCCGACCGCGACGTCCCGTCCCTGCGGGTCCTCACCCAGGCCGGTGGCCGGATGCCACCGGAGCGGGTCCGGGCCTTCGCCGAGCTGGGCCAGCGCCGCGGCTACGACCTCTTCGTCATGTACGGCGCCACCGAGGCCACCGCCCGGATGAGCGTGCTGCCCCCCGACCTCGCCCTGGTCGCGCCCGAGTCGATCGGCCGGCCGTTGCCGGGCACCTCCTTCGAGCT
>NZ_JBFUMD010000021.1:0-16971 GCF_054049555.1 Nocardioides sp. P5_C9_2 | reverse complement strand
GGTGGCCCGCAGGACGGTGAGCGGGACGCCGATCTCATTGTTGAAGTTGCCGCGCGTCGCCACCGTGGGGCCGGCGGCCTCCAGCACGTGGGCGAGGTAGTCCTTGGTGCCGGTCTTGCCCTGGCTTCCCGTCAGCGCCAGCACGACGAGGTCGGGGAGGCGGTCCACGACGTGGCGGGCGAGCAGCCCGAGCGCCCGGACCACGTCGTCGACCACCACGGTGGGGGCCTCGGTCGGGCGGTTGCCCAGGACGGCGGCGGCGCCGGCCGCAATCGCCGTACGGGCGTAGTCGTGGCCGTCGACGTGCTCGCCGTCCACGGCGACGAACAGCCCGCCGGGCTCGGGGGTGCGGGTGTCGACGAAGGCGCCGCCGGTGAGGGTGGCCTCGCCGTGGGCGACACCACCCACGACCTCGGCGACCTCGGCGAGGCTCATCTCGATCATCGGCGGACCTGCCCGATCTCCTCGGCGGCGACCACGCGGTCGTCGAACGGGTGCACGTCGCCGTGCACCTCCTGGCCGGTCTCGTGTCCCTTGCCGGCGATCAGCACGACGTCGCCGGGGCGGGCCCGGCCCACGGCGTCGCGGATCGCGGCCCGACGGTCCCCGATCTCGATGACCTCGGCGCGTCCCGGGCTCGTGCCCGCGACGACGGCGGCCCGGATCGTGGCCGGGTCCTCGGTGCGGGGGTTGTCGTCGGTGACGACCAGGACGTCGGCGAGCCGGGCGGCGATCTCGCCCATGATGGGCCGCTTGCCGGGGTCGCGGTCGCCGCCGGCGCCGAGGACCACGATGACCTGCCCGTCGGTGAGGGGGCGCAGGGTGGCCAGGACCGCCTCCACCGCGTCGGGCTTGTGGGCGTAGTCGACGACGACGGTGTAGTCCTGGCCGGCGTCGACCCGCTCCAGTCGGCCCGGGACTCCCCCACCGTCGGCGATGCCGCGGGCGACCTCGTGCGGGTCGAGGCCCGCCAGGGCCGCGGAGGCGACGGCGGCCAGCGCGTTGGAGACGTTGAACGCACCCGGGACCGGGACCCCGGCGTCGACGCGCAGGCCGTCGGGGCCCTCGATCGTGAAGTGGGCGCCGATGCCGGTCAGCTCGACGTCGACGGCGCGCCAGTCGGCGTCTCGTCCGCTCGTGGAGAAGCTCTGCATGGGGATGGTGGCCCGCTCCAGCAGCAGGCGACCGTGCTCGTCGTCGACGTTGGTCAGTCCCCGCCGCGCCCGCTCGGGGGTGAAGAGCGACGCCTTGGCGGCGAAGTAGTCCTCCACGTCGTGGTGGAAGTCGAGGTGGTCGCGGCCGAGGTTGAGGAACGTCGCGACGTCGAAGACGACGCCGTCGACCCGACCGAGCGCCAGGCCCTGGCTGGAGACCTCCATCGCGCACGCCACGACACCGCGCTCGCGCATCACCGCGAACAGGCCGTGCAGGTCGGGCGCCTCCGGAGTGGTCAGCGACGTCCTCACGTCGACCCCGTGGATCCGGGTGCCGACCGTGCCGACGACGGCCGCTGGTACGCCGGCCTGCTCGAGGCCCGCCTCCAGCAGCCGGGTGGTGGTGGTCTTGCCCTGGGTGCCGGTCACGCCGATCACGGTGAGGTCGGCGGCGGGCTCGCCGTGGACGTGGGCCGCCAGCYGGCCGAGCACGGAGCGCGGCCGGTCGACCACCAGCACGGGCGTGCCGGCCGGCAGGCGGGTCGCTCCGTCCTCGTCGGTCAGCACGGCCACCGCGCCGGCGGCGAGGGCCTGGCCGGCGAAGTCGGCGCCGTGCGCGCGGGCGCCCGGGAGGGCGGCGTACAGGTCACCGGGCAGGATGCGCGAGGTGCTCAGGGAGATGCCGGAGACCTCGACCGCGAGGTCGCCGTCACCGCGCACGGGCGTCAGGGTGCCGAGCCAGTCGGCCAGGTCGCCCAGTCGGGTGACGACGGGCGAGGCGGGCCGGGTGCCGGTCTGGGGGTTGCCGATCACGGGTGGAGACTAGTCCCGGCCGGTCACCACTCGACGGGCAGGCGCGAGGGCTTGCCGTCCGTCGGCGGGACTCCGTAGCGGCCGAGCGCATAGCCGAGGATGCGGGAGAACGCGGGACCGGCCACCGTGGCGCCACCGCCGTCGATGCCGGGCGAGTGCACCGCCACGTAGACCGTGAAGCGGGGGTCGTCGGCCGGCGCGAACCCGCCGAAGGAGACGGTGGTGGAGCCGTCGTAGCAGCCGCACTCCTCGTCGACGCGCTGCGCGGTGCCGGTCTTGCCGGCGGTGAGGTAGCCGGGCACGGCGGCCATCGGGGCGACGCCCGCGCCCTCGTGGGTGACCCGCTCCATCATCCGCGCGGTCTGGCGGGCGGCCTGCTCGCTCACGACCCGGACGGCGTCGGCGTCGTCGGTGCCGACCTCCAGGCCCTCGTCGGTGGTCGCGCTGCCCCGGATCAGGCTCGGGGCGATGCGGACGCCGCCGTTGGCGACGGTGTTGACGGCCGCGGCCATCTGGACGGCGTTGACCGACAGCGACTGGCCGAAGGCGACGCGGTCCTTGGTCTGCGAGGTCATCACGTCACCGTCGGTGAGGATGCCGGGCGACTCGCCGCGGACGCCGACGTCGGTGCGCTGCCCGAGACCGAAGGCGCGCAGGTACGTCGTGAGCTCCTGCGGCGTGAACGCGTCGGCCGCGAGCACGGTGCCGATGTTGGAGGACTTGGCGATGATCCCGGTCATCGTGAGCCGGATGTTGCCGTGGTCGAACCAGTCGCCGATCGCGCGGTCCTGGCGGTGCAGCAGGGGCGGGACGCGGAACTTCTGGCGCGGCGTCACCTTGCCGGCGTCGATCAGGGAGGCGGCGGTGAGCACCTTCTCCACCGATCCGGGCTCGTAGGCGTCGCTGAGCGCCCGCGAGCCGAGGTCCTCCTTGTCGGCCTCGAGGGGCTTGTTGGCGTCGAACGTCGGGGCGTCGGCCAGCGCGAGCAGCTCGCCGGTGCGCGTGTCCATCACCAGGGCGACGCCGCTCTCGGCGCGGTACTTCTGGAGGGTCTGGGCCAGCACCCGCTGGGTGAACCACTGCAGGTCGAGGTCGATCGTGGTGCGCAGGGCCTCGCCGTTGCGGGCGGGGACGACGCTGTTCTCCCCCAGCGGCACCCGGTTGCCTCCGCCGACCGTGTAGCGGGCCGTGCCGTCCTTGCCGGCCAGCTGGGCGTCGAAGGTGCGCTCGAAGCCGCCCAGCGGCTCGTCGGTGCCCATGAAGCCGAGCAGGTTGGCCGCGACGTCGTCGGCCGGGTAGTCCCGGATCGGGTCGTCCTCGACGTCCACGCCGCTGAAGCCGGCCTCGCGGACCTGCGACAGCACGTCGGTGGCCAGCGTGCTCGGCACGCGCCGTGCGACGTACTCGAAGCGGCTGCCCTCCTCGCGCCCGCGCAGGGCCCGCAGGGTCCGGAAGTAGTCGATGTCCAGCCCGGTGGAGAGGATCTGCGCGATCGCCGGCGCGTCCGCGGCGGTCATCAGCGGGTCGGCCACCACCATCTTGCCCTGGATCGAGTCCGCCAGCGGCAGTCCGTTGCGGTCCAGGATGTCGCCGCGCTCCGCGGGCAGGACCACGTTGACGACGCCCTCGGCGGCGGCCATCGCGGCGTACGACTTGGGGTCGATGCCCTGCAGCTGCACGAGCCGGGCGCCGAAGAACGAGAGCACCATCGCGATCAGGATGAGCCCGACGCGCAGGCGCAGCTGGGGCGACCCGCGTCGTGCGGTCCGGTTGGCGGGCACTCCGACTCCGTCCTTCTGGGCTGTCTTCTGGCTGTCTGGTGCAGTGTGCGGTGCTGTCTGGGGCTGGTGATGGTGGGGCTGGTGGGGCAGGTCCCATGTCTACCGGGAGGGACCGGGATTGGCCGTCAGGCCGCGCCGTCAGCCGCCGTTGCTGTTCGTGGCGTCCGTCGCGGCCTCGGGGGTCGTCGTACCGTCGACGCTCGTCCCGGGGGCGGGCACCTCGGCTGCCGGGACCTCGACGATCGTCGGCGCCGGGGCCAGGACGCCGGGCTTGACCGGGGCCGGCGGGGTGAGGTTGAGCCGGTCCTCGGGAGTGGCGGGCGTCTTGACGCCCTCGACGTCGCCACCGAGCGTGAGGAAGGTCGGGGCGGCCGGCACGACCATGCCCATCTTCTGGGCCTGGGTCGCGACCCGCTGGGGGTTGCGCAGCTCGTCGAGCTCCATCTGCAGGGTCTGCTCGCGGGCGGCGAGGTTGGTGGCCTCCTCCTCGAGCGACGTCGCCGCGAAGGAGGCCTGCTGCATCGAGGTGTTGAAGAGGAGCAGCCCGACGATGCCGCCGACCAGCACGAGGCTGACCAGGGTGACGAACGGGACCTTCGGGGCGCGGGTGCGGGCCCGGGGGACGACGGAGAGACGGGCCCGCTCGACGGCCTCCTGGGCGATGCGCGGGACGCGGTGGCGGATCTGGACGGCGGGGCTGCTCATCGGACGACTCCTCGGTGGGGAAGGACACGCTCGAGTGCGCGGAGGCGCACCGAGGCTGCTCGGGGGTTCTGCTCGATCTCGTGCTCGTCGGCCTGCTCCGCGCCGCGGGTGACGTTGCGGAAGGCCGGCTCGCTGCCCTCGGGGATGAAGGGGAGGTCGTCCGGCACGTCGAGGCGGGTGGCGGCGGTGAACGCCCGCTTGACCAACCGGTCCTCGAGGGAGTGGTAGGACTCGACGACCACCCGGCCGCCGAGGTTGATCGCGTCGATGGCCGCCGGGATCGCCCGGTGCAGCACGGCCAGCTCGTCGTTGACCTCCATGCGCAGGGCCTGGAAGGTCCGCTTGGCGGGGTGTCCCCCGGTCCGTCGCGCCGGCGCCGGGATCTCGGCGTACAGCAGCTCCACGAGCCGGGCGCTGGTGGTGAAGGGCTCGACCTCGCGCTCGCGGACGACGGCGCGGGCGATCTTGCGGGCGAACTTCTCCTCGCCGTAGTCGCGGAGCACGCGGGTGAGCTCGGGGACGGAGTAGGTGTTGAGCACCTCGGCGGCCGTGATGCCCGTGGTGTCGTCCATGCGCATGTCGAGGGGCGCGTCCGCCGCGTAGGCGAAGCCGCGCGAGCGCACGTCGAGCTGCATGGAGGAGACGCCGAGGTCGAAGAGGACCGCGTCCACGGTCGCGAGGCCCAGGTCGGCGAGGACGTCGGGGATCTCGTCGTACACCGCGTGGACGCCGGTGAAGCGCTCACCGAAGGGGCGCAGCCGCTCGCCGGCGAGCCCGAGTGCGGCGGTGTCCCGGTCGATGCCGATGACGCGCGCGGCGTCGATCCGCTCGAGGACGGCCTCGGTGTGCCCGCCGAGGCCCAGGGTGCAGTCGACGAGGACGGCGCCCGGTCGATCGAGCGCAGGCTGCAGGAGAGCGACGACCCGGTCGAGGAGCACCGGGGCGTGCTGGGGGGTCGTCACCGATCAGCCCTGACGGCCCAGGTGGGAGAGGAGGACCAGGGCCGTGGCGAAGCTCGCCGACATGGCCGCGGAGAACACCATCACGGTGACGGCGTCGCGGGCCTGGTCGCGCACGCGCGGCGGACGGCCGGCGAGGGACTGCCCCCTGACGGTGCTCAGGCTCCTGGTGCTCATGGTCTCGACCCCACTGGTGCGTTGCTGGTGCTGGCTGGCGGTGCTGGCTAGTCGTGCTGGCTGGTCGTGCTGGGTGTTGGTGCGACGACTGGTGCCGATCCGGTGCCACCTCGCCAGGTCCCTGCCCGCTCCCTCGATGGGGAAGGCCGTCTGGTGCCGGGGAAGTGCCCCAGAAGGCGACGGGAGAGCGGGCACGAGACCTGGTGCTGTGGTGCCGGATCAGCTGTTGAGTTGTGCGTCGGTGGTGCGGGGTGGTGCGGGGTGGTGGTGCTAGATGCCGGGGAAGACCTCGTCGCTCAGCTCGGAGAACTTCTGCTCCTGCTCCTCCGAGTAGCTCGTCCATGCCGTCGGGTCCCAGATCTCGATGCGGTTCATCGAGCCGATGACCACGACGTCCTTGGTGAGCGACGCGTACTCGCGCAGGGGTCCGGGGATGGAGATGCGGCCCTGCTTGTCGGGGACCTCCTGCGACGCCGCCGCGAAGAGCATGCGGACGTAGTCGCGGGTGCCCTTGTTGGTGACCGGCGCCTCGCGGAGCCGGTTGGTGAGGGCGGAGAAGTCGTCCATCGACCAGACGGTCAGACAGCGCTCCTGCCCTCTGGTCACCACGAGTCCCTCCGTCAGCTGGTCCCTGAACTTCGCGGGGAGGAAGAGCCGGCCCTTCTCGTCGAGCTTCGGTGTGTAGGTGCCGAAGAACATCTGGCACCCACCTTTCCGTCCCTGTTCCCCACTTTCCACCACTCTACTCCACATCGCTCCACCGTCAACCATTCCACGCGTGTTTCGCCGCCTGGATGCCCCGTTCCCCCACTCCCGTCCCCCGGAAGCGCGGGCGGCGGGTCGCAGGTCGGACGTCGGCGCCGTACGACGACGTCGTCGCAGGTCAGCGGCCTGCCGGGGGCCCGGTCGCCGGTTCGTCGCGGCCCGGGTGGAGCGCCGGTGGGGAGGATCGGCGCCACCGAGGGGGGCCGGGGTGGGGGAAAGTGGGGCGGATCGTGGGGAGGATGGTGGGGATCCGGCGGCCGCCGGCCACGAATCGGGGGTAGTTCGACCTCGACCGCCCCCGTCACGGCGGCCGCGCGGGTATGTTGCGCGCACGTCATACGGTGGAGACGGCGGACCGGCGTCGTGCCGGCCCGCGCCTCGGCCAGGGAAATGGGGACTGCACGTGAGTACGTCGATCCAGGGCGGGGCCGACCTCGACACGCTGGCCCGTGTCATCGGCAGGGTCCGGGCCAACATCGAGCACGTCATCGAGGGCAAGCCCGACGTGGTCAACGCGGCCCTGGTCGTCCTCCTCGCGGAGGGACACCTCCTCATCGAGGACGTCCCCGGCGTCGGCAAGACCCAGCTGAGCAAGGCGCTGGCCCGCAGCATCGACTCCAGCGTGCGGCGCATCCAGTTCACGCCTGACCTGCTGCCCTCCGACGTCACCGGCGTCTCGGTGTTCAACCAGGACACCCGCCAGTTCGAGTTCCGCCCCGGCGGCGTGTTCGCCAACATCGTGGTCGGCGACGAGATCAACCGGGCCTCCCCCAAGACGCAGTCCGCCCTGCTGGAGTGCATGGAGGAGCGTCAGGTCACCGTCGACAACACGACGTACCAGCTCGACAAGCCGTTCATGGTGATCGCGACCCAGAACCCGATCGAGATGGAGGGCACCTACGCCCTGCCCGAGGCGCAGCGCGACCGCTTCATGGCCCGCGTCTCGGTCGGCTACCCCGTCGAGTCCGCCGAGCTGGCCATGCTGGGCTCGCACACCACCACGAACCCGCTCGACGACCTCGAGGCGGTGACCGACGCCGGCGAGATCCGCAAGCTCACCGACATCGTGGGGCAGGTGCACGTGGCGACCGCCGTCCAGCGGTACGCCATCGCCCTCGCCACGGCCACCCGCACCTCCACCGACCTCCACCTCGGCGCCTCGCCGCGGGCGACGCTGCACCTGGTGCGTGCCGCCAAGGCCGCGGCCGCGATGCGTGGTCGCGACTACGTGCTGCCGGACGACGTCCACGGGCTGGCGCGACCGGTGCTGGCCCACCGGCTGCTGCCCAGCGTCGAGGCGGCGATGGGTGGCCGCTCGAGCGCGTCGATCCTGGACGCCATCGTGGCCGGCGTGCCCGTCCCCGAGCCGGACCGTGCGTGAGGCCCTCGCGGGCCTGACCGTCCGCGGACGGGCGTTCCTGGCTGCCGGCGTCACCACGATCGTCTGCTCCATCATCGTCGGGCACCCCGCGCTGGTGCGTGTCGGCGTCCTCGTGACCGCGCTGCCCCTGCTCACGGCGCTGTGGATCGGCCGCTCCCGCTACCGGCTCGCCCTGGTGCGCACCGTGTCGCCGCAGCTCGTCGCAGCCGGTCAGCCGTCCCGGATCCAGCTGACCCTGACCAACGAGGCCCGTACGCCGACCGGCGTGCTGCTGCTCGAGGACCACCTCCCCTACGTGCTCGGCCCCCGCCCGCGCTTCGTGCTCGAGGGCATCGGCCACGGCTGGCGCCGGCACGTGAGCTACACCGTCCGCTCGGACGTGCGTGGGCACTTCGACGTCGGGCCGATGACCGTCCGGGTCACCGACCCCTTCGGCCTCATCGAGCTCGGCCGGGCCTTCCACACGACCGCCTCGCTCACCGTCACCCCGCGGACCGTCCCGCTCCCGGGCATCATGCTCGGCGGGGCGTGGACGGGGTCCGGCGACAACCGGCCGCGCTCGTTCGCCACCGGCAGCGCCGAGGACGTCACGGTGCGGGAGTACCGCCGCGGCGACGACCTGCGCCGGGTGCACTGGCGCAGCTCGGCCCGGGTCGGCGAGCTGATGGTCCGCCGCGAGGAGCAGCCCTGGCAGTCGCGCGCCACCGTCTTCCTCGACAACCGGCTGGTCTCCCACCGCGGGCAGGGCATCGCCTCGTCCCTGGAGGCGGCCGTCTCGGCCGCCGCGTCCGTCGCGGTGCACCTCGCACAGCGCGGGTACGCCGTACGCCTGGTCACCGCCTCGGGCGAGGAGCCGGGCACCGCCTGGCACTCCCGCAGCGCGGCGGTCAACACCGCCCCCCTGCTGGAGGCCCTCGCCGTGGTCCAGATCGAGCACTCCCCCCGCCTCGACACCTCCTGGCTTGCCGACGCCGGCCAGGGCGGCCTGCTGGTGGCCGTGGTGGGCCAGGTGACCGACGCGGACGCCCCGTTCCTCAAGCGCATGCAGCACCACGCCAGCACCACCGCCGCGATCGCGCTCGACGTGGACCGGTGGGCGCCGCACCTGCCCCCCTCGGCCACCGGCAGCACGGCCAACGCGCTGGCCGCCCACGGCTGGCGCGCGGTCACGCTGACCCCCCGCGACCACCTGGAGGTCGTCTGGCAGGAGCTGGGCCGTCTCGGCACGCGGGAGCGGGTGGGCTCGTGAGCCCCCGCACCCGCATCGGTCCCGCGCTCGGCCTCGCCGCCCTCTGCGCGGGCACGACGTGGTTCACCCTCCTGTCCTGGCGGATCCTGACCTCGGACGCCGCGTCGGTGACGATGCCGCTGTTCCTGCTCGCCATCGCCCTCGCCGTGGGCGGGGCGACGGCACGCACGATGCGGGTGCCCGCGGCGGTCATCGTGCTGTCCCAGGTGGCGTTCTCGGCGGTGTGGCTGCTCTTCGTGGTCACCAGCTCGGTGCTGCCGACGGGGGCCGCGCTGGCGTCCTTCGGTGACGCCCTCTCCGCCGGCCTCGAGTCCGCCCGGCTCTACGAGGCGCCCGTGCCTCCCAACGTGCCGCCCGTGCACGCGCTCCTGCTCGTCGGCGGCACCCTCACGCTGCTCGCCACCGACTTCCTCGCCTGCACCCTGCGACGCGTCCCGCTGGCCGGGCTGGTCCTGCTGGCGGCGTACTCCGTGCCGGTGTCGGTCACCGGCGAGGGCCCCTCCTGGTGGACCTTCGTGCTCATCTCCGCCGGCTTCCTGTCGATGATGTTCATCGCCCACGAGGACCAGGTGACCCGCTGGGGTCGCGAGGTCGGCGACGAGGACGCCGACCCGACCGGCTTCGGCGCACGCACCGGCGCCGTGCGCGGCTCGGCGGTGACGATCGGCGCCACGGCGACCGCGATGGCCATCGCGCTGCCCGTGCTCATCCCGACGCTCGACGTCGCGCTCTTCGACGGCAACGGTCCCGGCAAGCGCGAGATCGAGGTCGCGGACCCGATGGTGGACCTGCGCCGCGACCTGTCCCGCGGCCAGGACATCCCGCTGGTCTACGTCACCACCCCGGGTGACCGCCCGACGTACCTGCGGCTGTCGGTGCTCACCCGCTTCAACGGCGACTCGTGGACACCGGGCGACCGCGACATCCCCGAGACCCAGGTGGCCCGCGGGCAGATGCCGCCCCTCGACGGCGTGGACGTCTCCGTCCCCCGCGACGAGTCGCCCTACCACGTGCGGGTCAGTCCGGACTTCGCCTCGACCTGGCTGCCGACCACCGCGCAGGTCTCCGACATCCGGGCGTCCGGCGACTGGCGCTACGACACCTCGACGATGGACTTCATCAGCGCCGACGACGAGGTGACCACGGCCGGCAAGGCCTACGACTTCACCGGCGTCACCCTCACCCTCGACGGCGCTGCCATGGACCGTGCCGTCTCCGGCGCGACGGACGTGCGTTCGGCCTACCTCGAGGTGCCGCCCAGCGTGTCCAGCGAGGTGCGCACCCTCGCGGCAGCGGTGACCGGTGGTGGCGACACCCGTTTCCGCAAGGCCAGGGCCCTGCAGCAGTGGTTCCGCGAGGACGGTGGTTTCGAGTACGACGACACCGCCATCGACGACTCCCAGGCAGGCGACCTCGACGCCTTCCTCGACGAGTCGGGGCGGCAGGGCTACTGCGAGCAGTTCGCCGCCTCGATGGCGATCATGGCCCGCATCATCGGCATCCCGGCGCGGGTCGCGGTCGGCTTCCTCGAGCCGCGCTCGGCCGGTCCCAACACCTGGGAGTTCTCCTCCCACGACCTGCACGCCTGGCCGGAGCTCTACTTCCCCGGCTCCGGCTGGGTGCGCTTCGAGCCCACTCCGGGCCAGCGGGCCGAGACGGTGCCGACCTACACGCGCGGCGAGCTGCCGGCCATCGAGGAGCCGTCGGTCTCCCCCGGCGCGACCCGCTCCTCCGAGGCGCTGCCCGACCGCGGCCAGAGCCCCACTCCGGACACCGCCACCTCGGCGGACGACGAGGGCTCACCGGTCCCGTGGCTGGTGGTCGCGCCACTGCTCGTGGTCCTGCTGCTCATCGCCCTGGTCCTGCTGCTGCCCGGGCTGCTCCGCCGACGTCGACGCGAGGAGCGTCTCGCCGCCGGGGTCGAGGAGGCCTGGGCGGAGCTGCGCGACCTCGCCGTCGACCTGGGTCACGGCTGGCCGGGAGGACGATCGCCGCGCGCCATCGGCGCCTGGCTCGGCGAGCGCCTCGGCGCGCCCGGCGAGGAGTCCGAGCGCTCCGAGCGTCCGCGACGCGGCCGGGAGCTGGCACCGGAGGGTGCCGCCGCGCTCGACCGGCTGGTCCTCGAGCTCGAGGAGTCCCGCTACGCGCGCTCGTCGACCCCCGGTGACTCGTCGGCGCGGGCCGCGGACATCGGCCTCATCGAGGAGGCACTCGTCGCCGGCGTCTCACCGCGTACGGCGCGCCGCGCGCGCCGCTGGCCACGCTCGCTGCGTCCGATGCCGCACGGTGCGAGCTCCGAGGTCGTCACGCGTGCGCCGGAGCCGGACCGGGAGCTCGCCGACCACGCGGGGTGACGTGTGCCGGGCGCCGGCTGCACGCCGCCGGATCGGGGCCGGCCCAGGGCCGAGGTGGTGGGCCCGAACAGGGGTGGGTGCGCCCGAGGGGGTCAGTAGGGGCCGTTGTCGCGGCGCCTGCGCCAGCGCTCGTCCATGCGCTCCATGAAGGAGCCGGACGTCTTGGCACGGCGAGTGCGCCCGAAGCGCTGCGACTTGCCGGCCTTGCCACCGTCGACCACGCCGAAGCCGGTGTGGCGGGTGTCGCGCCGGTGCGGCGCGGAGCTGGCCGGGTTGCGCAGGGCCGTCACGGCGACCGCAGCGGCGGCCAGCATCACCAGGAAACCGGCAATGCCGAGCACCGGCATGGAGAGGATGACCCCACCGGTGAGCAGGGCCACTCCGGCGACGAAGACGACGCCCGAGGCGATCGCCCGACGACGGGCGGCGCGCTGCATCGCGGTGCCGCGCAGGGTGGACGCCAGCTTGGGGTCCTCTGCGACGAGCGCGCGCTCCATCTGCTCGAGCATTCGCAGCTCTTCCTCGGACAGGGGCATCGTGACCTCCTCCACCAACACATCGACGTGCCAGGCGTGTGGCCAAGTCTAGGCACCCGGTGGGCAACCGGGTAGGCGCCCGCCGAAATTGGGTCCTTTCGGATCTGGATCACATCAGGCTGGCCGGACGGACGGCTGCCGCACCGAACCTCCGGGTGGCCCGGTCCACTGCCCGGTCGGCCTCCGCCCACCCGTGCTCGGGCTCCCCCAGCACCAGCTGGCGGTGCACCGAGCCACGTGGCACCAGGCCCTCGACCCGCACCCCCACGAGCCGGAGCCGGGCCCGCTGCAGGCCCAGGGCGTCGTACAGGCGGGTGGCGGCGCGGTAGACCTCGACCGTCACGTCGGTGGCCTCGGGCAGGGTGCGCGCGCGGGTGATGGTGGTGAAGTCGGCGAACCTGATCTTGATCGACACGGTGCGACCGGCCACCCCGGCGGTGCGCATCCGCCCGGTCACCCGGTGGGAGAGCCGCAACAGCTCGCGCACGATGACCTCGCGGTCGTCGGTGTCGCGGGCGAAGGTCTCGTCGGCGCCCATCGAGCGGTCCGGCTCGAACGGTCCCGAGCGCGCGGTGAGCGTGCGCCGGTCGGTGCCCCAGGCCAGGTCGTGGAGCTGGCTGCCCAGGTGCACCCCGACCGCGCGCTGCAGGGTGCGCAGCGGGGTGTGGGCGACATCGCCGACCGTCACCAGACCGAGGCGGTGCAACATCTCGCGGGTCTTGTCGCCCACGCCCCACAGCTCCCCCACGTCGAGGGGGTGCAGGAACGAGGTCACCTGCTCGGGCGGGACCACCACGACGCCGTCGGGCTTGGCCCRCCGGCTGGCCAGCTTGGCCACCGACACCGAGGCCGCCACCCCGACCGAGCAGGTGATGCCCTGCTCGTCGTGGATGGTCGCGCGCAGCAGCCCCGCGATGTCGCGCGGCGACCCCAGCCGCCGCGTCGACCCGCGGACGTCGAGGAAGGCCTCGTCGAGGGAGACGATCTCCACCAGCGGGGTGATCCTGCGGAAGTTCTCCATCACCGAGGACGACACCGCACCGAAGGTCTCGAAGTCGGGGGCGATCACCACGGCATGGGGACACATCCGTCGGGCGCGGGTCATCGGCAGCGCCGAGCGGACACCGAACCGGCGGGCGAGGTAGTTGGCCGAGAGCACCACCCCGCGGCTGCCGCCGCCGACGATGACCGGCACGTCGGCCAGGTCGGGCCGGTCGCGGGTCGCCACCGAGGCGTAGAACGCGTCCATGTCGACGTGCAGGAGCGGAGCACGCCAGGAGGGGTCGGGGCGGCCGCCGTCGACGGGCCTGGCGGTCATCTTGACCGCCCGGCCGCGGGCTCAGGCCCGGGCGAGGACGTGCAGCTGGGTGGCGAGGGGGAAGTACTCCGGACGGGTGGCCACCGCCTGCTCGAGGGCGACCAGGGCGGCCGTGGCTCCCGGCTCGAGGTCGAGCAGGGAGCCGGGGACGAGGTCGGCGAAGACGCGCACGGCCTGGACCGACGCCACCTGGAGCCCGGCGCCCGACAGCAGCGGCTCGAGGTCGTCGCGGGTGAAGCGGTGGCCGGCACGACCGGGGTGACCGCTCGGCGTGCCGGCGTCGAGGAGGTCGCGAGCGGCCTGGAAGTGACCGGCCATCGCCCGCGCGACCACGGCCGCGTGGCGCTGGGCGACCAGCAGGCTGAGGTGCCCCCCGGGGCGCAGCACCCCGGCGATGGCCGCCAGGGCGGCGGCGGGGTCGTCGACGACCTCGAGCACCCCGTGGCACAGGACGAGGTCGACGCTGCCGGCCGCGACGAGGCCGGCGAGGTCGCCGAGSTCGCCCTGCTGGCCGGTGACCCGGTCGGCGACGCCGCTCTCGCGGGCCCGTCGGTCGAGCGAGGCCAGTGCGTCGGGGCTGGGGTCGATGACCTGGACGTGATGGCCCAGCTCGGCCAGCGGGACGGCGAACCCGCCGGTGCCGCCGCCGATGTCGACGATCCCGGCCCGGGGCGCGTGGTCGACGGCTCCCAGCACCTCGCTGAGCGCCGCCCACACCACGCCGGTGCGGACGGACTGGCGGCGCTCGCTGGCTGACATGGGGGCCACCCTAGTGGGATCGCCCGTGGGATCGGCGGGACGTCCGGCGTCATCCCGGGCTCCCCGGACTGCGGTGCCACAGCGTGCGTGCGACGTCCTTGGCGTCCTCGCCGGGCGGCCTGATGTCGGCGTACGGCGACATCTGGAACCCGCTGGAGTGGACCAGCGCCCGGCGGTGCCGGGGCTCGTCGGGGTCGGTCCACCCCACCGGGACCCGGTCGATCTCGGCGCGCACCGCGGCCAGGGCGGCCTCGCGGCTGCGCTCGCCCTGCCACAGCGCGTGCAGGTCGGGCAGCGCCCAGGCGCCGGTGGCACGCAGCGAGACGCCGCGGCGCCCGGTGCGCCGCAGCTCGCCGCGCACCAGCAGGAGCCACGAGTGGAAGACGGTGGCGGCGTACGGGCCCTGGGCGTCCTCGAAGAACGTGCAGTCCACCGGCCCCGTCCCGTCGTCCAGGGTCAGGAAGACCACCCGCCGCCCCGACCGGATCGGCGGGGTCTGGGTGGCGACCTTGACCCCGGCGACGAGCAGCTCGGACCGGCTGCGCCGACGCAGCAGGTCGCGGCTGCGGGTGGTGCCGAGGGCGTCGAGGAGGTCGGCGTAGGGCGTGACGGCGTGCTGGCTGACGTCGAGGCCCAGGATCTCCAGCTCGGCCCGCATCCGCTCGTCGGTGGTMATCTCCGGCAGCCCGGTGACCACCTCCCCCGCGCCCGGCTCGTCGCCGAGCTGGAGGGTCAGCTGGACCGAGTCCGCAGCACGGACCGGACGGGCGGCCCGCGACTGGACCGCGGCCCGGACCGCGGGGTCGGAGCTGGTGCGGCGGGCGGCGTCCTGCGCGGTCTCCTCCGGGCGCACCAGTGCGGAGACCCGGCGCGCCGCCAGGCCCCGGCCCCGCGAGGTCCGGTCGAGCATCCGGGCGTGCCGGTCGAGCTCGGCCACCTGGAGCAGCAGGTCGCGACGCGTCAGGCGACCGCGCGGCCGGACCTCGTGGTCGCCGCCCGCGATGCGGTAGAGGTCGTCGAAGGCACCGGCCAGCACCAGCCGCTCGAGCACCGGTCGGGACACCCGGGCGCGGGCGTGGACGTCGCTGAGCGAGACGTAGGGGGTGGTGCAGCCCGCCCCGGTGCCCCCGCGGGCGGTGACGATGCGCGACACCTCGGCCGCGCTGATGCCCTTGACCTCGGCCAGGGCGAGCCGGATGGCGTAGGTGTCGTCCTCGAGGCGCTCGACGACGTACGCGGCCTCGGAGGCGTTGACGTCGAGTCCGAGCACCCCGACGCCGAACTGACGGGCGTCGTCGAGGATCAGCCGCTTGGGGTACATCCCCGGGTCGTGGGTCAGCACCCCTGCCAGGAAGTGGGCCGGCCAGTGGGCCTTGAGCCACGCCGACTGGTAGGTCGGCAGGGCGAACGCCGCCGCGTGGGCCTTGCAGAAGCCGAACGCCGCGAACGCCGCGATGACCTTCCACATGCGGGTCACCAGGGGGAGGTCGTAGCCGCGGGCCAGCGCCCGCGGGAAGAACCAGGCCTCGGTCGCGGCCATCCCCTCGACGTCGCCGAGGGCACGGCGCTTCTCGTCGGCCTCGGCGTAGGAGACCCCGGCGAGCTGGGCGAGGATCTCGATGACCTGCTCGTGGAAGACCACCACGCCCTGGGTCTGCTCCAGGATCGGACGCAGGTCGCGGTGGAGGTAGTGGACGGTCTTCCAGCCCTGCTTGGCCTCGAGGTAGGGCGTGATCATGTCGCTCTTGACCGGCCCGGGCCGGAAGAGGGAGATGTCGGTGATGATGTCGCCGAAGGACTCGATGCCGGACCTGCCCACCAGCTCGCGCTGGCCGGGCGACTCGATCTGGAAGACGCCGAGGGTGCGCGCCGAGCTGATCATCGTGTAGGTCGTCTCGTCGTCGAAGGGCACCTGCACCTCGTCGTCGAGGTCGAGCTCGACGCCGTCGACGCGGGAGATCTCGGACACCGCGTGCGCCATCGCCGACTGCATCCGGATGCCGAGCACGTCGAGCTTGAGCAGTCCCAGCGCCTCGACGTCGTCCTTGTCGAACTGGCTCATCGGGAAGCCGGCGTACGACGCCTCCACCGGCGTGCGGGAGAGGAGGGTGTCGTCGGAGAGCAGCACCCCGCACGGGTGGACGGCGATGTGCCGGGGCAGGCCGTCGAGGCGCTCGACCAGCCGGAACATCAGGTCGAGGCGCTCACCGGCCAGGCCGCTGGCCCGCAGCTCGGGGAGGTCGCGCAGCGCCGTGCGGGCGTCGCGCGCCCGGATGTGCGGGAACGCCTTGGCGATCGCGTCGACCTCGCCGGGCGGTATGCCCAGGGCCGCACCGACGTCGCGGACGGCGTGGCGCACCCGGTAGGTGTCCATCATCGACACGCACACGCAGCGGTCGCCCCCGTAGCGCGCGAGGATCGCCTCGTAGACCTCGAGGCGGCGCGCGGACTCCACGTCGATGTCGATGTCGGGCAGCGACGCGCGCAGCGGGGACAGGAAGCGCTCCATCAGCAGCCCGTGGCGGATCGGGTCGACCCCGGAGACACCGAGGAGGTAGTTGACCAGGCTGCCGGCGCCGGAGCCCCGCGCCGCGCGGCGTACGCCCATCTCGCCGATCATGTCGGTGATGTCGGCGACGGTGAGGAAGTAGGAGGCGTAGCCCAGCCCGCGGATCAGCTCGAGCTCGTCGTCGAGTCGCTTCCAGATGCGCTGGCGCGGGGCCGAGCCGTAGCGCCGGCCGATGCCGGCCTCGCAGCGCGAGCGCAGCACGGCGTGCGCCGACCGCCCCGGCTCCCCCGCCCGGTCGAGCTCGGGGAAGTGCACCTCGCCCAGCCCCAGGTCGCCGCGCGGGTCGAGGGCGCAGCGATCGGCCACGGCGCGGGTGCGGGCGAGCAGCCGCCGTGCCTCGGTGCCGGTGTCGTGGGCCAGCCCTGCCATCCGGCAGACCTCCTCGGCCACGTCGTGCATCTGCTTGCCGGACTTGAGGAAGCCCTCGGCGTTGGCCCGGTCGACGTGGCGC